>NZ_JBATIY010000049.1:0-2040 GCF_049668085.1 Sulfurovum sp.
GATAAGAGCGATATTGACATCTCTTTGGGTATTTTCAATCACTTTTGAAGCTTCTGCTACTTTGATAGAAGACGCCAGGTGTGTGCCTGCAGTAATGATGCTTTTATAGAGGTCATCTACGATAGTGGCAATTTCAGGTGTAGACCCTGCAGTTACTTTTAATATCTTCGTGACTGTATGTTCTTTATCTCCGGGGTTGATACGTTCTGGAGAATACCCTGCATAGAAGTCTTCATTGAACTTCAATCCGCTCATCTCTTCAAGTACAGGTACGCAGACCTCTTCTGTCACACCAGGGTAGACTGTAGACTCATAGATGACGATGTCATCTTTTTTAAGGACTTTACCTACAGATTCAGAAGATTTGATGAGTGGTGTGAGGTCAGGACGGTTTGAACTGTCTATTGGTGTCGGTACTGTCACGATATAGACATTACACGAAGCAATATCATCAAGATTCGTAGAAAATGACATACCCTGAGCCAATGCTTCTTTGACCTGTGCATCACTGAGTTCAAGTGTACGGTCTAAGCCAGCGTTAAGTTCATCAATACGCCACTGAGCGATGTCAAAACCCACTACTTCATACTTTTCTGAAAAAGCGTGTGCCAAAGGCAATCCAACGTAACCCAGTCCTATCACTGCTATCTTATGTGCCACAAAATGATCCTATTGGTAAATTGAAATATTATATCTTACCTTCATTAAGTAATAGTCCTGTCAGGCCAAATTTCCTAATCTTGATAGAATTATACTAAAAAGATGTCATATAAAATGTGACATCTTTGTTATTTAGACCAATAATAATTTAATCAATTGTGATTTATTGGATAGGTTAGATTTGCTATCATAGTTTGAAAAGATGTTCTATATCATCATGTCTAGTTACTATTATGAAATGGATAAATCTATAAGTAGTATCATGTTGACAACTATAACACTATATGTTATACTGTGCTATGACTAAACAATTTGCAGATAGAGATACAGAGAGATTTTATGAAACAGGTAAAAGTAAAAAAGTACCTTCTACCATACAAAAGGTAGCACTTAGAAAACTCGACTACCTTCATGCAGCACTTGTTCTGGAAGACTTACGTGTCCCTCCGGGAAATATGCTTGAACAACTCAAAGGCAGTTTGCAGGGTAAATATTCTATTCGCATCAACAAACAATACCGTATTGTTTTTCTATTTGAAAATGGAAATGCATACGACGTAGAAATAGTAGATTACCATTAGGAGACATTATGGCAACATTACAGAGACAACCAACACATGCCGGTGAAATTCTTCGAGAAGAGTTCTTAAAACCACTTGGTATCACACAAAGCCAGTTAGCAAAGTCCCTACATACTTCATTTCGAGCTATAAATGAGCTTGTTAATGAAAAACGAGGTATAACGACAGAAATGGCACTCAAATTAGCTAAGTATTTTGGTACAACCCCACAACTATGGCTAAATATTCAAAATCAATTTGATCTATACAAAGTAAGTATCAAGAAGAAAGAGACTCTTAAAGAAATTGAAAAATTTGAGGTTGCATAGAGACTTCACTGTCGAATCATCAATCTAACAGTGAGATGATCTCTTTAGCCAACTTCCGTACATCTTTACCCTGTACACCAGAACCAAGCAATATAGCTAGTAATCCACCGGAGGTGCAAGTCGACATACTGCATTAGTCAATCTCTAAATAATCTTAATGCAACAGTTTTATTTGATAAAAAAAGGTACATCATCACCTACAGTACTCCCTATCTTCACTAGTTCATCACTGCTTAGTATGAGATTACATACTTCTTTAACTAAAAGTATAAAGGCTGCGGCATTAGAAGAAGCACTTGCTAGATCTGCCTGTGAGGGGATACCCTTGGTTACTACTACTTTATGTTCGAAAAAGAAGTCTGAAATGTCTGAGTCATGGGTATGGTCAAGAAGTGCTTTGTAGGCTTTGTAGATGGTATTTGATTCTAAAGGGATGTCATCACACCCTTCAATGGTAAAGGTTTCACATTCGTAAGGTACAAAGCTTATGG
>NZ_JBATIY010000050.1:0-11311 GCF_049668085.1 Sulfurovum sp.
GATGGATTTTTAATCAAGAATCCTATCGACCGCTATTCAATAGGGACGTATGACGACATGAAACGGAACAAAGATGGAAGTCTAACAATCTATATTCAACATGACAGCCCCGGAAAGAAACTTGAAAGCAATTGGCTTCCAGCGCCTAACGAACCATTTTATCTGTGTTTACGGTTGTATAATGCCAAGTCAGAAGCACTAAACTTTGATTGGGTGCCCCCGGCCGTTAAGAAGATGAAGTAGAACCGAAAAACGAAGAGAGAACACTTTAAGGAGTAAAGAATTAATTATCCAATTAATAAAAAGCAATAAAACTAAAATAAATTGATAATTAAAAACTTTAATCTAAATAAAAACAAAAGGATAAAAAATGAAAAAGATCTATTTAATTGCATTGGCTGGCTTGATGATAATCTCATCTAGCTTTGCATCAGAACAAATACTTAGTGCCAAAGAGGCTACACAAATTGCTAAAGAGGCTTATATTTACGGCTTTCCTTTAGTACTCAACTACAAAACGATGTACAGTTATGCTGTTGATAAAAAATCACCTGAGTATAAAGGTGATTTTAACAAATTAGCATGTGTGGCTAGAGTATATACGCCTGAAGACAAGGCTATTATTACTCCAAATTCAGATACGCCCTACTGTATGACATGGGTAGATATGAGAGTTGAGCCAGTGGTATTCACCATTCCAGAGATAGAAGAAAAGAGGTTTTATGAAGTGCAGCTCATTGACCTCTATACACACAATGCCGCTTATATCTCTACGGTAGCGACTGGAAATGTTCCTGGTAAATACCTCCTGGCAGGACCTGAATGGAAGGGAGAAGTACCAAAAGGTATTACAAAAGTCATCCCTTTTGAGACACAATTGCTGTTCAGTATACACCGTACGCAACTCTTTAACCCAAGTGATATAGAGAATCTTAAAAAGATTCAAGATGCCTACAAGGTTGAGCCACTACATAGCTATCTTGGAACAAAAGCTCCCTCTGCCCCAGCAGCTATTGATTTTCCAAAATGGAAAGATGGGGATGAGTTTAACGCTCAGTTCTTTGCTTATTTGGACTTTATGTTAACCCTTGTCAAAACGCCAGATGAAGAGCAAACTCTTATGAAAAGATTTGCAAAAATCGGATTGGATGGTAAAGGTAACTTTGACATCAAAAAACTCTCTCCAGAGATTCAAAAAGCTTTAGAAGAAGGTGCTCAAGAGGGTCTTGCAGCTATAAAAGAGTTTGGAGCGAAAGAGTCTCGCGATCCATTAGCAAGTGCAAAAGTATTTGGTACAAGAGCATTTTTAAATAAAAGTGCAAAAGATAACTATAAATTAGATGACCTGTTTATGATTCGTGCAGTTGCTGCACAGATGGGTATCTATGGAAACTCAGGAGAGGAAGCTATCTATCCTACCTATTTGGCAGATGCAGAGGGTACTCCATTGGATGCCTCAAAAAACAACTATACCATGACATTTAAAAAAGGAGCGTTTCCACCAGTGACAGCATTTTGGTCACTTACTATGTATGATGGCAAAACGCAACTGCTTATAGATAACCCTCTGAACAGGTACCTTCTTAATTCTCCTATGATGGATCAATTTGTACTTAATAAAGATGGCTCTTTAACTTTTTATGTGCAAAAAGAGTCTCCAGGTAAAGATCTAGAATCAAACTGGTTACCTGCTCCAGATGGACCTTTTTATGCCGTCTTGAGACTTTATGGTCCAAAAACAGAGGCACTTGAAGGTAAATGGACAGCTCCAGCACTTGTAAAAGTGTCAAAAGATTAAATAAAAGGCTGAAAATGATTTACAAAAATATTGCATCAGTACTATTGATAAGTACAGTTTTTCTGTGTGCGAAAGACAACAGTTTAACGTCCAAAATACCAGAGGTGAAACCAGGTATTTTACAGGGGTATTTGGATACTAAAACGCTTCCAAATTCCCTCAACTTGATCCCTATAGCACCTATACAAGGTAGTGCTGCTCAGAAACTTGATAATGCTATCAGTGAAAAGTATCTTGCATTGCAGGGAACACCACGATGGGAAATGGCTTCAAAAGATGCTGATCTAAGTTTTCCAAATGCAGCACAAATATTTTCCTGTGCTTTAGGTGTACCTGTCAATGAAGAGCAGACACCACATCTTTATCTGCTACTGCGGCGTACAGTGGCCGATGCAGGACTAGCAACCTATACAGCAAAAAATTATTATCAGCGTGTCAGACCTTTTATGCTCAACAGAAAACCTATCTGTACACCTGATGAGAGAGAAGCATTAGAAAATGATGGCTCACACCCCTCAGGTCATACAGCTATAGGTTGGGCTTGGGCGTTGATCCTTGCTGAAATAGTACCAGAACATGCTGATACGATATTGGCAAGAGGTAGAGCTTTTGGTGAAAGCCGGATCATCTGTAATGTGCATTGGCACAGTGATGTAGTAGAAGGACGTTTTGTCGGTGCTTCTGTTGTCGCAAAACTCCATTCAGATCCTCAATTCTTATCTGATCTGGAAGCGGCTAAAAAAGAGCTTGCTTTTCTTTATAAAAAAGGTGTAAAATCTCCTAATGATTGTAAATTTGAGAGTGATGCATTGGCTCTCACTAAAGAAAAATAACCAAATAAAAAGGAATATATTATGAAAAAAACTACTTTGTCACTTATCTCTATACTGGCATTAAGTCATTTCACTTATGCAGGCGGTGAGATTGTACCCGTAGAGCCGGCAGAAACAATTGAGGTAAAACCCAGTGGCCTCCTGCCACTGATTGATTATAGTGGTAGTTTGACCGAACGTTCCCATCTTTTGGGTGACTTGGGAGGTAGCCGTTCTGATTGGGCAGCGAAGGGATTTAGCTTCGATATCGATTATAATCAGTATTTTCAAGGTGTTACGGATGGTGGGCTTGATACAGGCTCTGAATATGGCGGAACCATAGACTGGAACATTAATGTTGATTTTGATCGGATGGGTCTGATTCCGGGCGGTTTGCTCCAGATGCGTGCAGTATCTCGTTATGGAAGCTCACTCAATGGCACTAGCGGTGCCCTGATCCCGGTCAATACAGATGCAGCACATCCTACGACTACCGAACTAGATGAGGATGTTACTCTCTGGCTACCTATGATCACCTATACACAATTTTTAAGCAATACATTTGCTTTGAGCATAGGAAAAATGGATATGTTTGGGTCAACGAACGAATTTGCAGGCGGCAGGGGACGGTCACAGTGGTGGAACATGAATCTAAGTATGCCTACCTCTCCGGCACTTGTAGTCCCATACAGTATGTTAGCTGTGGCTGCTGTCTACATGCCCAGTCCAAATTTAACCATTACCAGTATTGTAGGTACCAGTAGTGACACATCTAACCATTCTGGATTTGATATGTTAAATGATGAATTGACAGCGTTAATGACTCTGGAGTACAAATACAAGATTTCTGATCTTCCCGGAGGTTTTACCCTCATGCCAGGATACGGCTGGGACAATGAATTTAATGAAATTAACGGTCGTATGAACATTGAAGATGGTCAGTTAGTACCCTCCACCAAAGATAATACTTGGTTCTTTTCTGCTGATATGTGGCAATACCTATGGGTTGAAGGTGATGCAAGTCAAGCTATTGATACAGCCGACGGACGGCAAGACTTACAGGGTGTGGGTATTTTTTCCCGCATTCAAACTGCTGATAAAGATACCAATCCTGCTGACTTTTACTTCAGTGTAGGTATCAATGCCAAGGGACTCATCCGGAGTCGAGATAATGACGCGATGGGTATCGCTTACAGCTATAACAGTATAAATAAAGGGCGTTTCCTTGACTTTATCGGAATCGAAGATTCATCCACGGCTTGGGAGTTGTTCTATAACGTTGAACTTACTCCGGCCGTTCATCTGACACTCGATGCGCAGGTGGTTGATTCGGCTCTCCCTATAGATAGAGCAACGATTCTGGGAACATCTCTGCAGATGCGTTTCTAGGCATTTGGGAAGCCTTCAGGGGACACGTTTCTCATGGGGCTACGCTTAGTCAGGAGACCTTATAGCATATTAATTTCATAAGGTTTGTCTTCGAGCATAAAATTTTCGGAAAATGGATAGACAGCGCATAATGCTAAAGAGTATAATATAAAAAATAAAGGAAAACACAATGAAAACAAGAAGAACAACCAATCCACTATTGGCAACCCTGCTACTCTGTGGACTATCATGCGATGCGTTAGCGGCAGAGAGCGTCGTAGAAGAAATTGTTGAAGAAATAGCAGAGAGTACACCGAAACAGGAAAGTACCGACGAATTACGAAAAGCCGCCCAAAACCCGGTAGCCAGCATGATCTCTCTTCCTTTTCAGAACAATACGGATTTCAATATAGGTCCGGATAATAAGACTAAAAATACAATGAACATTCAGCCTGTAATACCCTTCGAGCTCAATGATGACTGGAACCTTATCACCCGAACGATCTTCCCTCTCGTTTCACAACCGGCTCTGTTCCCGGGACAAGATAGAACCTTTGGATTGGGAGATACATCACTTACTACTTTTCTTTCACCAAAAGAACCAGGTAAGATCGTTTGGGGTGCTGGACCAATGTTTCTTTTTCCGACAGCTACCGATAGTATGTTAGGCGCTGACAAGTGGGGTCTTGGAATTTCCGGGGTTGCACTCACTGTGATCGATAATTGGACCATTGGTGCACTTGCCAGTAATATCTGGTCAGTCTCGGGATCAGGAGATAATGATATCAATCTCTTTACTTTGCAGTATTTTGTAAACTATAACCTTGATGGCGGATGGTACTTGATCACTGCACCGATCAATACAGCTAACTGGGAAGCAGACAGTGACAACAAATGGACTGTACCATTGGGTGGTGGTGTTGGTAGAGTATTCAAAATCGGAAACCAGCCTGTGAATGCACAACTGTCTGCATATTATAATGTAGAGACACCAGATAATTTCGGGGCAGAATGGCAAATGAGAGCACAGATCCAGTTTTTGTTTCCTAAGTAAATGTTGATGAACTTAGTAAACGATTATCATACATTTGTATGGTACAAAATACATATCAATTAAAAGGAATCAAAAAATGGTAAGAAACAAATTAAAATCAATAGGTGCTATAGCTGCACTCTCTTCAGCATTACTTTTTAACAACTGTGTTGCCAGTGAAAAAGATTTTGCTGCTGGCGTAGCTGTTGGAGTGTTGGCAGGATCAGTGTTGGGAGTATATGATTCTCCTCGTTATTATGATAAACCATATTATTATTATGGTGGCAGATATTATTATGGTGGAGATTATCGTGATGGATATTACATTTACAATGGGAAAAGATTAGGAGACGGACATTATTATAATCAAGGACACAGATATTATAAGGGACATCGTTATCCGGCAAAATCAGGAAATTATGGTTATTACCGAAGTGATAAAGAATACAAAAATCGCCATAAATCTAATAAGAACTACCATAAGGCACAAAAGAAAGACTCAAAAAGAGATAAAAATTACAATAAACCCAATAAGCAAAATAAACAGAGTAAACCAAATAAGCAAACTAAACCAAATAAGCAAAACAAATCGAATAAACAAAAGAATAAGTAGAATAAGTAGAATTAGTAATATTTATCGGGCGTTTTCCGATAGTAATAGTTGTTGTTTTTATGCTATCCTTTGGAATATATTTATACTAATTCGTACGGTGACTATCTTAAAGTGATTGCCTTTTTGGAATCACAAATGGCTTTGCGAAACTCAGGGCATTTCTTTTGGAGCACCTTAAGAAATAAGATTGTGACGAATTGAGATACAAAAAATTGTATATATAGGGAATGGATATGAAGAGGGATAGTGTGCAGAGTTTTTTACGAATCATATTGATAACAGGAATGCTTTTTCTACTTGGTGCGCAATGGTCATTTGGGGCTGAAGCAGAAGAAAAGAGCAGTCAAGCAATATCTACTGTGAGTCCGGAAGTTCTAAAAAATCAGATAACGAAAGTTGAGACTATAGATCTCACTGATGAAGACAAGAAAAAGCTTACAGAACTTTATAATCTAGCATTGGCAAATATCGAGAATGCACAATCTTATGTAGCAGATACTGAATCCTTCAGGAAAGCCCGAAAAACTACACCTGAAGAAATGGAGAAATTGCGTAATATCCTCAAGAAGCGAGAAAAAATCTCACCTGAAAATACTTTGAAAGCTTTGGATGAGATAACACTGCCGGAACTCGTACAGCAACAAGAAAAAGAAAAGGCTGACCTGTCTGCTGTCGAAGCAAAGTTATCTGATCTTAACAATCAAATTGAGATTCAGAGTACAAGGCCTACTATTGCCAGAGAGCGATTGATTGAGCTAAAGAGACGACTCGATGCCACTATTACACCCTCTAAACCATCACCATTAGAAGGTAACGTAGCTTTAATGACACAGGCAGAAGAGTGGGTGCGAGAGACACAGACATTTGTGCTAAGTTCTGAAATCAAAATGCTGGATCAGGAACTTTTGAGTCATCAGGGCCGAATGAAGGTGCTTAAGTTAAAACAGGATGTTGCAGAGAGTAAAGTCAGAAATGTTACGACAAGAGTTCGATTAATGGATGATCTGCTCAATAAACGCCGGCTTGCAGAAGCTAAACTTGTACAGCAGCAAGTTGAGACTACAAAAGAAGAGTTGAAGGATAAACATCTTTTGGTACGTAAGCTTGCAGAGGAGAATGTTGCACTGGGTGAGAAGCTCAAAATAAGTACCCTCGATCTCGAGGATGTCTTGGCCAAAGAGAGTAATAATCGTGAAAGTGCTAAACGAATTGGAGAAAATCTAAGCAGGATCAATCAAAAACTTGAGATCGCCGGAATTAACCAGGAACTGGGTGAGGTCCTGATCAAGCAAAAACAGACACTACCTAGTATTTCTGTTATAAAAAGTGAGATAAGCCGATTAAAAAAACGTATTTCCAGCTTAGGATTAGATCAAATACAGTATGCAGAGGAACATAAGCATCTGCGTGACATTGATACCTATCTGACAGGCTACATGGAGAATATACCTCAAAATGAGGCTGATTCAATTCGTGCAGAACTTAAAGATCTTGCACTGATCCGTCAAGCACTTCTAAATCAGGTTATTGAGCTGGAATCCTCTTATTCTCGTGCATTGGGAGAACTTGATAGCTCTTTACGGAAACTCATGGATGTGGTGAAAGCCTACAATGATTTTCTGGCTGAAAACCTTCTGTGGATCCGTAGTACAAAACCGGTTAGTCTTTCTTTGTTTAAAAGCCTGCCGGAAGAACTCGAGGAGCTACTCTCTTCATCCAATTGGATCCATGTTGCTAACATTTTGGCAGAACAGTTTAAATCTACATTCTCTGTGAGTTTTTTATTCATTTTGCTTCTCGTTCTTCTCTTTATGAGAGGGTACTTCTTGGGTGCTGTAGTAGCGACAAATGAAAAAATAAGGAGTATCCGTACCGATCATTTTGGATATACTGTTCAAGCACTTGTCTTGACAGCATTGGCTTCACTGCCTTTGACACTTTTATTTATGATAACTGGTTGGCAGCTCTCATTGCTTCCTGAACCTACTGAATTCTCAAATGCCGTGTCCGCAGCTTTAATACGTGTTTCGCCCTATATTTTTTATATCTTATTTTTCACTGATTTGGCTATTCCTAAGGGAGTTGTTGTCAAGCATTTTCGTTGGTCTGCGAAGATTGCCGCCAAACTGCATAGTGAGTTAAAATTGTTGATGGTATTAATGCTTCCGGCTTTGTTTATCGTTTTTTATAGCATTACCCATGAGAGTATCGGACTTAGTGGTGCATTCACTTTTCTTGGTATATTATGTGTCAGTGGTGCTATAGGACTTTTCCTCTTCCGAACGTTCACACCTGCTGGTGGTATACTCAAAAAATATTTTGAAGAAAATGATGATCATCTTATGGTACGTCTACGATTCGTCTGGGAAAAGTTTTTTATTGCGTTGATAATCCTCATAGTAATACTGGTACTTCTTGGCTACATACATACAGCCAGCGTATTAATGTATGTCTTGTTCTTTACGATTTGGGTAATCTATGCTCTTATACTTATTCGAGAACTACTCGCACGTTGGCTTCTCTTAGTGAACCGTCGACTGGAAGTTCAAGCCATTTTAGCACGTCGAGAAGAAGCGAGATTAGCTAAAGAAGCGATGGAAAAAAACGAGGAAAATGATTCAGATAAAAATGAACATATTTTAGAGTTTGATGAACCAGAGGTTGATCTCGTTGACTTGAGTATAAGAAGCCGGAAGTTGCTCCATACCATGCTTCTCTCCGGTGGAGCAGTGGGTTTATGGTTTATATGGTCACCTCTTCTGCCTGCCTTTAATTTCTTGAACGACATGTCGCTTTGGAGTACTGAAGTGATGGTCGATGGGGTGAAAACAATGACAGCAGTTACGCTGGGAGATTTTATACTTGCTATCATCGTGATCATTGTTACTACTATTTCATCACGAGGATTGCCAGCTTTGCTAGAGTTTGTATTGTTGCAGCGCGAAGATACTACAGTCGGTGGACGCTACACGGCTACAACACTATTTCGCTATGTGATCGTTGCTATTGGAGCTCTGCTTTTTTTCAATATTATAGGTGCCCAGTGGTCTCAGATCCAATGGCTTGCTGCTGCACTTAGTGTAGGTATAGGTTTTGGATTACAGGAGATCGTGGCCAACTTTATCAGCGGTCTGATCATCTTGTTTGAAAGACCTATCAGGGTGGGAGATACTGTAACGGTAGGTACTACTACAGGTATAGTGACACGTATACAGATCCGTGCCACGACTATTACCAACTGGGACCGACAGGAACTGCTGGTCCCCAACAAGGCGTTCATCACTCAGGAACTTCTAAACTGGACATTAACTGATCCGATTGTCAGAATAGTGATTCCAGTGGGTATTGCTTATGGGAGTGATGTATCCAAAGCGATGGAACTTTTGATGGACGCTGCCCATGAAAATGATAATGTAATTGAATCACCCGAAGCATCTGTGATCTTCACGAGTTTTGATGATAATTCACTTAAGCTCACTCTGCGGGCTTTTATTTCTTCTGTAGAGAACCGTATAGGTGTCATTACAGATCTGCATCAAGCCATTAATCGCAAGTTCAATGAATCAGGTATTTCTATTGCCTTTCCTCAACGTGATGTACATTTTGATACGAGTAAACCAATCGATATTCGTGTGCATAGTGAAAATAATATTCAAGATATAAAAGAATAAGGAGTAGTAAAATGTATAAAATTGTAATTGTAGTATTTGGTCTTACTGTAGGGCTTTTGGCAAGTAAATATGCAGAAGGTATAAAGTATTATGATGATGGGGTGTATGATAAAGCTTTTCCAATTATAGTTGAAGAAGCCAAAAATGATAATAAAGCAGCGCAGTATCGTTTAGCAGAGATGTATGAGTATGGTCATGGAACACGTGTTAATCACGAAAAATCTTTATATTGGTATAAATCAGCGGCTTCTAAATACGCTACTAAACGCCCAGAAAAAGCTGTAAATAAAGATGAGTCATCTCCCACTAGCGTAGATGTAAAGCTTAGCTATATGGAGAATATGAAAGCGGGAGCTGAATTTGCCTTGGCTAAGATGGATACAGACACACCGGAAACAAAATCACTTTTGACTTCACTTTTAGATGGTGATTTTTTTGGTCTTCAACCTTATAAGGCTAACTATCTTTTACCATTTTCTTATTCTAAAGACAAACCAAATCGAGTTTCTTCACTTTATGGTAGTAATCTTCCTGCTCCTTATGACACATATGGACAAAATGCTGAAGTAGCATTTCAACTGAGTTTAAAAAAGCAGTTAACCTATGATCTTTTTGGATGGAATGAATTTATTACTCTTGCATATACGCAAAAAGTATGGTGGCAGCTTTATGATGAGTCAGGACCATTCAGAGAGACCAATTATCTACCTGAAATTTTTATGGCCATACCGAGTTCACAAAGTTTAGATGATTCTATCGGACTTAAAGCGGTAAAACTCGGTTTTATACATGAATCCAATGGACAAGAGGGATACCGCTCTAGATCATGGAACCGTCTCTATGCAACAGGATTATGGCAATGGGATAATCTATTTTTAGCAGCGCGTGTCTGGTATCGTCTAGAAGAAGATAGAAAACCAGACTGGTATTATGAACAAGACCCTGCTTATGATGTTGCAGATATACAAGCGCAAAGTGATGGAGATGATAATCCTGATATTATTGATTACCTTGGGTATGGAGATATCAAAATTGACTATCTCTATAAAAAACATCAAATTGGTCTCTTGCTGAGAAATAATTTCGACTTTGATGATAACAAAGGTGCAATAGAATTGAATTACTCATACCCACTATTTAATTCGCCTAATACCTTTATATATATGAAACTCTTTAACGGGTATGGAGAGAGTTTGATCGATTATAATGTAGATGTGACGAAAGCATCAATCGGATTTTCTTTCTCTAACGGAATTTTCTAGTAGCCTTCTTACCCTATCTACTTGAGGATAGTACCTATCCAGTTTGAAGATAAGGGTAAATTCCTTTGTGAATTTTATATCCCTTAAATATCTAAATACATACACTTTACAGTTTTTGAAATAAAACTATGGGCAGTAGTGCATTATCACTCTCTCCTTATTTATCGGCTCAACCAATAAATAAGACTTGGAATGTTTTCAAAACCAAAGTAGAAATGATCTTTACTATATTGACTTCCATCTCTTCGCACATAAGTCACTCTAAATATATCCATTAAATCAACATAAGTGTTCAACCCATAGGCACTGTCGCTCTGGTAGAAGGACCCTTCCATATTTCCAAAGAAACTTGCACCCACTCCTATCTTCAGGAAATCATCATACTCTTTATAGACACTTAGATCTCCACGTATAAAATCAGTCTGATTTGAAATAGCAACGTAAGACGCTTTTCCTTCAACTCCATTGATGATATCATCGTTTTTCATATGATAAAGCGCATAATATCCAAAGCTCAGTCCACCATTTTTCATATCTGAAGCAATTTCTCTGGGTAACATCCTTAATGCAGTACGGTAGCCTTCTTTACCTTTGTCCTCCGGTACATTAAGCGGTAAAAACTCAAATCCTCTTTTCTCTTTTAGGAAAGAAGTTGATGACCACGCTGCTAAGGCAGTTCCTGTACCAAAAGAACCTTTTTTCCCTGCCTCTGTCCGATAATTTTCCAATAGCGCAATACGTGCAATAATATGTC
>NZ_JBATIY010000051.1:0-12174 GCF_049668085.1 Sulfurovum sp.
GTCTATGACGACAGTATGGAAAATATCACGGGTATCGTTATGACAAAAAAGATCTTTAAACAGGCACTTAAAGATGACACTGTATCTTTAAACACTGTTAAGAAGGATATCTTTAAGATCTCTGAGAATCTGCCTGTTTCTAAAGCACTGGATCTTTTCATTAAGAAAAAAGAGCATATGTTCTTGGTGCTTGATGGGTATGATCAAACAGAAGGAATTGTAACACTTGAGGACTGTGTAGAAACTATCTTGGGTGTCGAGATCGTCGATGAGAGTGACAGTGATGCAGATATGCGAGAGGTCGCAAAGCAAAAAATGCGTCTTAAGCGTAGGTTAGACAGTATTTCCAGAGATACGGAATAAGGTCTCTTTTGTCATTGGCAACACTTGGTTTATCTTCAGAGATATTGAAAGCATTAAGTGATAAAGGCTATGAGTCTGCTACACCGATTCAAAAAGCTCTTATCCCGGCCATGTTCGCACGTCGGGATATTATGGCTGGTGCACAGACCGGTACAGGTAAGACAGCCGGTTTTACCTTACCTATATTGCAAGAGTTAAGTAAAACATTTGTGGAGGGTCAGCATTACCCTAAAGCAGTTATTTTGGTTCCTACACGTGAGCTAGCGAAACAAGTCCATGAAAGTATTGAAGCTTATGCAAAGTATCTTCCTCTAAAAAGCATTGTCCTTTTTGGTGGTGCAAATTTAACTTCACAGGCTAATAGACTCAAAGCTGGTGTAGACATCATCGTAGCAACAAGTGGACGTCTCTTGGAGCATATAGGACAAAAGAACGTCAACCTTGAAAGTGTTGACTATCTGGTATTGGATGAAGCTGATACTATCTTGGATATGGGTTTTGTACATGAAGTGAGCAAAATACTTCAGCATCTTCCATCAAGAAGACAAAATATACTCATCTCTGCGACACTTTCTGGCTCAGTTAAAAGATTGGCAGAACAGATACTTGAAAAACCAAAACTAATAGAAGTAGACAGTATGGGAACTTCTGCACACTCTGTAGAGCAGATAGTCTACCCTGTCGAAAAAGAGAAGAAAACAGAGTTACTCTCTTATCTCATAGGATCACGTAATTATAAACAGGTTCTTGTGTTTGTACGTAAAAAAGAAGTAGCGGATGAAGTGACCAAAGAGTTAATCCTTTCAGGACTTACAACAGCAGTGATACACGGAGGTAAAACTTCAGGTGAGAGATCAAGAGCACTGGAAGGATTTAAAGAAGGAAAAATACGTGTACTGGTTGCTACAGATATTGCAGCACGAGGTTTAGATATACCAGCCTTGGGTGTGGTGATGAACTATGACATTCCTCACGTCACCGGTGACTATATTCATCGTATTGGTCGTACTGGAAGAGCAGGAGCCAAAGGATTGGCTATCACACTCATCTCACCTTTGGAGATGGTAGCATTGAAAGATGTAGAACGTCTTATGGGAAAAAATATTCCACAAGAGAAATTAGAAGGTTATGCTCCTAAAGCTATACCTAAACAAAAAGGTGCCCGTAAAAATCCCAATGAACATAAAAATACTGATGGGGCTTTTGGTAAAAAGAAAACCAAAACAGCTTCTGCACCTAAGAGTAAAAAACGTAAAACAACTAAGCGTGATGGTTTTAAAAAATTTGATGTAGAGAAGCCAAAGACAGATAAGAGAAATAATAAACGCGGAAGAGGTAGAAAATAAATCCGTGTTTATTAGTATTTAAAGCGTTTATTTAGCTTTAAAATCTTTTAAAATTGCCAATGTTAATGTATCTTTGCCGTTAATAACTTTCTTTCCGACATAAAGCTTTACACTGTGGAAAAGAAAAAGTTCACCCGCATAGTTGATCCCCAAAATAAAAGTATAATCTCCAAAAGTGAATTTTTTCAATCCTTTTGCTTCCGGTTTATGGGTAGGGGACTCAATATAAAAACAGACTTCGTTAGGAAAGCCACTTGTACGGCTATCATTGTTATTCAAATGTACTTCACCTAATTCCGAGGTAACCTGAAGGGAGAGTTTTTGATCGAGTTCATGTGTTCGTATATTATATGATCCAAATGTAAATTGCATACCTAGTTCCTTCTTTTTTTGCTTATATTATAATCTTTATTTAAATAGTTTTGAATGATTTTTTGTCTAATTAATAGGCAAATTATCGTGTGGCACAGTTCTTGGTGTTTATCTTAGTCATTGAATGATGGTTTATATTTCCTTTAAAGAAAACTTTCCTATTTCTTCTAAAAAGGTAGTGGCATAAGACCCTTTAGGAAGATAAAACTCAACTGTAAGTTTCCTAGATTGATTGTCATACTTTGTTTCTACCTCTTTAGGCCAGATCCAAGCGTAACGTCTGTCACCCTTTAAACTACTTAACTCTGCGTCATCATACTCTTCTTCAAGATGGTAGGCATCACTTTGTGCACGTAGTGCATTAGCTCCACATAGTAATCCTGTAGGAGAAGTTTTCCCCTGTTTAAATATTTGTGCACTTTGCATCATATCTTTTACAAAGTTTGTTTTACCGTGAGGATAAGGCATGATGATATCCCCTATAAAGAGTTTGAAAAATTGAGGTTGCTTGGCCAAGACTTTAATAAGTTCGAGTGGGTATTGCAGTTTTTTGGCTGATTCCTCTGCGTTATGGTCTCTGATAATTGCAGAGAGTTTTACTCTTGAACCCAGCCACTTGTTGTAGAGATAGCTTTGGTAAGCTGAGACAAGCAGTTTTTCTTTACTTCCTTTCAGTCGTTTACCTGAATGTGCGATCTCTTTACCTTGTAAGTATGAACGGCTGTCTTCTCCAAATCGCTGGTATCCATAATAGTTTGGTATACCATCGACTTGCATTTTTTTTGCAGTGGTATTGAAAAACTTTGATTCATTTTCAGATATCTTATGCAGGACGATGGAAAAACGATTGCCCTTGAGGTGACCTATTTTGATAGGTGATTTGTTATAGGTACGTTCAAGTATTTCTATTTTTTCTGTCGTGAGATTTTTATTTAATTCTTTTTCGTACTTCTTTGGAAGTGAAATGTATTGTATTGTAGTTGCATTTTTATCTTTAAGACCTGCATAACCGATATCACGTTCTTCAAGACCTGTTGCTTTAGCTAGAACAGTGATGAGTTTCCATGTACTCATGTCTGTTTTTTTGATCTTGAGTATAAGGTAGTTTCCTGTACCGGTAAAAGTGTATAGAGGTATCTCTTCAACAAAAAATCGTTCGATGGTTTGTTTAAAATCAAACTTAAGTGGGGTATGGTTATAGGCGTAGGTTTTAATGTGATTCATGGTGAAATTATAGCGAAATAATTATGTATTGAGGGTATTTAAATAGATAAGATGGGTGGAGTATTACGCGAAATGAAGAAACATTATAAAATCCTCTATAGTGGTATATTTTATAAGGTTTTGAAAATCATGCAGACCTTAGAATAAATGATAATATCATCTCAGATGCAAACTACCATTTTTCTTGATTGCAATATCTTTAAGAGTTTTAGTATTTTCACTGAAATAGGGTCGATATTATCCACCTGTTTATACCTTTATGTACCTTCTGCTAAACTATAAATAACAGATCTATAAGGAAATTGAAATGAAAAAATTACTTCTCACCGCTCTTTTATTGAGTGGACTAAATGCAGAAACTTTTCTAGATGTAGAAAAAAGATGTTATAAGGGTAGTATGATTGATTGCTATAATCTAGCTCTTATGTATGAAAGTGGTGAAGGAATAAGACAAAGTTTTTATAGTGCTGCAAGGCTATTTAGAATGGTTTGCAATGCAGGTGAACCCAAAGATGTATATCTTCAAGCTTGCTATAATCTAGGATTCATATATTTTCTTGGTAAAGAAGCAGGAATAAGACAAGATTTTCGCCAGGCAATCACGCTGTTTTCAAAAGCTTGTAGTAATGGTGAACAGAAAAGCTGTTATCAATTGGGTATGATGTATGCTAATGGCGATGGTACTAAGCAAAACTATTCAACAGCCAAAGAGTATTTTAGGAAAGCTTGTGATCTTGGTCACAATGATGGATGTAAAGACTACGTAGAAATAAATGAGAGAGTAACAAGGTGAGGATCAGGAACTACTGTTTGCAATTCCAAGTCTAAACAGAACCACGACCATGACTATGGCATTCTCTTTATGATGATACAAAGATGTTATAATAATACCAATAAAGCACTAGAAGATATTAAAAGTATTTTTACCAGTTAATTCAAAATCTGTTATCATAAAAGGGTTAGAAAGTCGTATGAAATCAATTTTAAAATTCATCAAATTTTTTATACTTCTTAGTGGTCTGTTTACTATGATACCAACAGTCAGTCTTGCTGAAGAAAGCTATAAGAGGGAGATCGATCATTTGCTTCATTATGTTAAAGATACACAATGCCTTTATGAACGTAATGGCGAACAACACAGTGGGGACGATGCCCACAAGCATATCACTAAAAAATATAAGTACTATGCAGATGATATACACACTGCAGAAGACTTCATTCGTTTGAGTGCCACACAGAGTATGGTTTCGGGTCAAAAATACTATATCATATGCCCAGATAAAAAGCGTACGGAAAGTGGAAAATGGCTTCTCCTAGAGTTGCACAGGTATCGTTCGGTCTGTCCTTAGAAAGCATGGTATCATTGTCCAATACAGTAGATATTTTAGTTAAAAACATCAAATAATGAAAAGAGTTTTATGATCAGAAAACAATATTTTACCTATCTTATACATATGATCATTGCGCTAAGTGTCACTTTCCTTTTTTCTGCGTGTAGCCAGAAACAGCCGAAATCTCCTGTGCCCAAAGAAGTAAGTGTGACAAAGTTACCTAAAGGTAAAGCACCACTTTTGAATGACTTGAGGAAAACCGATAAAAAACTTGCAAATAAATCGGCTTTTTATCCTCTCTCCATGCCAACTGATGCTTTTGCAGCAAGACTGTTTTTAATTGACAATGCGACAACCAGCCTTAATGTACAGTATTATATCTATGAAGATGATCGTATAGGAAAAGTTTTCACTGCACATCTTTTAATGGCAGCTCAGAGAGGCGTAAAGGTACGTATCCTTATTGATGACCTGATCATTTCTGGAAAAGATGAAGCATGGGAAAGACTTGCATTGCATCCTAATATAGAATTGCGTTTATTCAATCCAAATAGCCTTAGAACTTCATTTCGAAACATGGCTCTGCTTTTTGATGTCAACCGTCTGGGAAGAAGAATGCATAACAAAGCCTTGATAGCTGATGGTTCAGCTGCTATCATTGGAGGTAGGAACATAGGTAATGTCTATTTTTCCTTAAGTGAAGAGACACTCTTTCTTGATTATGATGTATTGGTTACAGGTAAAGTTATCCCTGATATTTCTGAGGAATTCGACATCTATTGGAACAGTAAAGAATCAGTACCCTCTAAAGATATTTTTGCCTATAGTGATCCAAAATTGAGCCTTGCTGTAAAAAAAGATCTGGAAAATGAACTCAAGGCATTTAGCAATAGTGCTATAGGAAAAGCTATTATCAACTCGGACTTTAATCAAAAGATAGCCCATAATGACCTTCAGCTTACTGTGGCCAATCAGACAGATTTTTATTATGACCATCCAAGCAAAGTAAATACGGATGAAAATGATGCCTCAACTCATATCTCTTCACAGATCAGTGAAGATCTTATGCATATTCAAGATGACCTTGTCGTCATCTCTCCTTATTTCATTCCTAGTGATAAGATGATGGCCAAACTCAAGACCTTGAGAAAGAAAGGGATCACGGTCACTGTCATTACAAACTCCTTGGCGTCTACGGATGTTTTTCTTGTCTATGGTGGGTATAAAAACTATATTAAAGCATTGGTTGAGATGGGGGTTGACCTCTATGAGATCAAACCGCACAGTTTCAAAAAGTTTTTCAAAACACAAGAGTGGGCACAACACCAAAACCTTTCTTTGCACACCAAAATGATGATTTCTGATAGTAACAGAATGGGGATAGGCTCTGCCAATATGGACCCTCGATCAGATAAGTTGAATACGGAAATATTTATGGTGGTGAGTAGCAGTGAACTTGCCAAAGAACAAAGAGATAAAATAGGCAAACTATTAAATTTGAATAATCTATATAAACTCTCCTGGGGAAAATATCCTACTGAGTTTGAAGATGACCTGACACAATATGGTCCCATTTGGCATACCATAGAAGAGGGTAAAGAAAAAATGTACTATTCTCCTCCACAAGTAGGTGTTTTTAAAAAACTAGGTGCAGAGCTATCTTCACTGCTGCCTATTAAAGGATACCTCTAAGAACCTTTTATTGTTGAAAGGGAAAAGAACTTCAAGAGAGTTTATTAACTGAGCTAAATAAAAGATTGTATCAGCCGCATTTTCCGGGTGCACATTTCATGCCGTTAAATTGTCCTGTCATTGTCCCTTCAATACTTCCTTCGTGCATTTTGTCCATTCTCTCTTTCATCATTTGAGGATGTGCTACAAAGTTATATCCTTTATAAAGCGTGATTCCACCATAGAGTATGACAAGTAGGGAAGCCAGTTTCATCATGGTACCACGCAGTGACCCTTTTTGTAAGAGTTTTGTGATAAACCCTAAAAAGAAGAGTGCAGGGATTGTAGCCAGCCCAAAGGTTGCCATGACCAATGCCCCTGCAAAAGGGTCTGCCGTACTTGCTGCAAAAATAGCAAAAGCGTAGACCAGCCCACAGGGAATGATACCATTGAGTAAGCCTAAAAGATAAAAACTACTATAAGATGTTTTTGACATCAGCTGCTTAAAGCTGTTTTGATACCATGCATATTTGGAAACGGACCATTCCGCAGAATTAAGAAATTTGATATTTCCAATGAGTGAAAGACCTGCGAGTATCATCAATATACCGGTGATGATGAAAAGTATCCCTTTCGTGGTGGGTGTAAAAGCGACTACTTGTCCTACGTATCCAAATACAGCACCCAAAATAGTATAGGTCGTAACACGACCAAAGTTGTAGGCCAAGTGTGAAGCAGTTTGTTGTAAATAAGTCGATTTTTGATCTATTTTTGTAGAAGAGTAGGCAACAACAATTCCCCCACACATACCTATACAATGTCCGACACTCCCTAAAAAGGCAGTTGTCAGGATAATAATTAAATCGATATTGCCCATTTATTCAGCCTCTTTTGTAAATAATATCAAACTATAGTATTATTTTGTTAAAATAGTGTTAATAATATATGAGGATAGGATTTTGTTTAAAGGCTTAAAACGGAATATAATGAAAATGTTTAGAGAGCTGTTGGTGTACCATCATAGTTCTTTAGAATATAGGGCAAAGATCTTAACACTTATGATTTCCGCAAATGGTGATATATGTGAGTGTGAAAAGCAAAAACTCAAAGAGATAGCACATAGTATCTATGGTGACGATCAAGAAAGAGCAGAGCTTCTAATAGATACGGTCAATGAATATCATTCAAAGATCATGACTAACAATGGACTTGATTTTGAGCATCTTATTCAATTGGTTGCAAGAGAAACCAAAGAAGTGCCTCGCTTTACAGCAAAGATAGATATGGGGCTTCTTATACAACTACATGAATGTATGGACATTGAAGAAGATATTCTTTTTCAACAGCGTATTATAGAGTTCTTACAAGGGCTCAAGGATGAATATGGAGTGGTATAGATTTATCATTTCAGGAAAAGTACAGGGTGTTTTTTATCGTAAGTCTGTTTCCCAGGGAATGATGAAAAAACAATTTAAAGGATATATTCAAAATCTTCATGATGGTACAGTAGAGGTTGTTGCTGAAATATTTGATGATGAATTTGATGTCTTTTTACATATACTGAAAGAGGGTTCGCTATTGAGCGAAGTAAATGATATTCAATATGAGATCATAGATAATGCAGAATTTACAACAGATGGTTTTGAGATTCGATACTAGGAGTGCAGGATGAGTAGTGGTTGGGGATGTCAATTTATGGGTACACATGGTGATGACAAAGAATGGTGTTTAAAATTGAAGCATCACTGTGATCCAGGGTGTAAAGGATGTATCATTGCTGGTCAAGTAGAGTTCTCCACACTTAATGTGAGTGAAGAACAAGAGAGAAAAGTGAAGAATCGAAGTGACAATCCTCTCTCTGAGAAATAACTATGTCATCTCTTTTTCAAATTTCGCTTTGAGTTTTGCTATTTTTGGCGGAATCACAGCCATACAATATCCTTGCATTGAGTTTTGACGATAATAGTCTTGATGGTAGGTTTCGGCTGTATAATAGCACTTTAAAGGTTCTATCGTAGTCACGATAGGATCCTTGAAGTCTGCTTGAGCAGCATTGAGTGCAGCCTGAGCAGCCTCTTGAGTCTCTTCGTCCGTGTAGAGAATAGTTGAACGGTACTGTGTCCCTCTGTCTGCACCTTGTCTATTGAGTGTAGTAGGATCATGTATGGCAAAAAAGATATCCAATAGGGTATCTGAAGTGATGATAGTGTCATCGTATGTGATCTTGATAACTTCTGCATGTCCTGTATCTCCTGTGCAGATATCTCTGTAGGTTGGATCAGGTGTGTCACCATTAGCATAACCACTCTCAACATCACTCACTCCTTTGAGTAGTTCAAATACTGCTTCAGTACACCAAAAACATCCACCGCCAACAATAAGTTCTTTTTTTGACATTTTATTCTCCTTTTACACTACTGAATACCTTTGAAATACTCATATAGTTTATTAATCTTATATTTATTTTATTTGCTATAATACCTAAGAAATTAAGAATTAATCTAAATATGGAGCATTTCTCATGAATGTTAATGTTGTATGTCCACATTGTTTCAAAGTAAATCGTATTCCTAAAAAAGAGTCTTATGCCAAAGCCAACTGTGGTGGATGTAAGAACTCTTTACTTAACAGCGCACCAATCTCTGTAGATGCAGACAAACTGGGTACCTTTATAGCGAATTCAGATATCCCTGTGGTTGTAGATTTTTGGGCACCTTGGTGTGGTCCTTGTTTGCAAATGGCTCCTGCTTTTGAAGAGGCTGCTTTGGCTATGCCGCTTCAGGCACAGTTTGTAAAAGTCAATACAGATGAACAGCAAGCATTGGGAGCACAGTATGGTATACAGAGTATACCTACACTTATCGTGTTTAAAAATGGTAAAGAAGTAGATAAGCTTAGTGGAGCATTGAGTTCGGATAGACTGCAAAGTTGGGTTAGGCAGTCTTTGTAGATGAATAAAATATTATTACTGGAAGATGATGCCAATCTTAATGAAACGGTCACTGAATTTCTAGAAGAACAAGGGTATGATGTAGTGAGTGTCCATGATGGATATGAGGCACAAGAAAAACTTTATGAAAGCAAGTATGATCTATTGCTTTTAGATGTCAATATACCTGGTATGAATGGTTTTGATCTTTTAAAAGAGGCTAGAGAAAATGATGTGGTGGCACCTGCCATTTTTATTACCTCTTTAGACTCGGTAGATGACTTGGAAAAAGGTTTTGAAAGTGGTTGTGATGATTATATACGGAAACCTTTTGCGCTTAAAGAACTCTATATACGTGTTGATACACTCCTTAAACGTGCTTTTTATCATGAATCAAAAGAATTGATACAAATTTCAAAAAACATTGCTTATGATATAAAGAACAATGAACTTATTATTGATGGAGAAACAGTATCTTTAGGACATAAGGAGTCAATGCTTTTAAAGCTTTTTATGAAAAATGAGGATGAGGTCGTTGTGCATGAACGTATCTATGAGCATTTGTGGGACTTTGATGAAGAACCCAGTGATACGGCACTTCGTACCTACATTAAGAATCTTCGAAAAATCATAGGTAAGGAAAGAATTGTTAGTATCAAAAAACAAGGCTACAAATTCACTGCTGAAAAGTGAGAAGAAATCTCTTTTTAGATTTTTAACACTTTATGTAGCGATGGTTATATTGATGATCACGTTACTCTCACTATTTTACTATCAAAGTCAAGAAAAACTTATGCTTTCTGATCAGAGGGCCATGTTGACCAAATATGCCTACATACAAACAAAAAGACTTAAAGTCTTACATCATTTTTTTGATGAAAGAATAGACTATCCGCGTGATCCACGTTTTAAATCAGCTATTTATGATCTGGAACATATGAAAATATTTTCTTTACTTGAAGATGAAAATGTCCATTTTGATGAGGAAGAGATATATATAACTAATAATCATATACATCTAGTGAAGACATTAGATGATTTTTATTTGGGCACAAAATATCTTATTATCGAAGTGAAAGATAGTAGTGAATGGATAGGGGAGACATGGAGAAACATCATAGTCTATGGCTTTCTTGCTTTTATCTTTTTTATGTTGTTTGGACTCTATCTGATGAAATTATTCTTAAAACCGATGCGTGATTCCATTGTTCTGTTGGACAGATTCATTAAAGATACCACCCATGAGCTTAATACACCACTCTCTGCGATACTGGCAAACATAGAGATGATGGATACGGATGTTATGGTAGAGAAGAATAAGACAAAACTTGCACGTATCAATATAGCAGCTAAAACAGTCTCTGTTCTTTATAAAGATCTCATGTATCTTACGCTTGAACATGAAAAAGCCAATCAGGATGAAGAGATAAAGATCAAAGAACTGATCTATAATAGGGCAGAATATTTTGCTGTCTTAGCGCAGTCGAAACATATTGAGTGCAACTTAGATTTGGAAGATGCTACGATCACTATGGATAAACGTAAACTTACCAGGGTGATAGATAACCTTATATCCAATGCGATCAAATATAATAAACGCAACGGTACTGTGGGTATAAAATTAAGAGATGGAATGTTGGTTATCTGGGATACGGGTATAGGTATGGAAGAAGATAAAATACCTTTTATGTTTGATAGATATATGAGATTTAATAATAGTGAAGGTGGTTTTGGTGTTGGACTAAGCATTGTTAAAAATATATTGGATGAATATGATATCTCTATAAAAGTGGAATCAAAAGTAGGGGAAGGTACAAGGATGGTGTTAGCATGGTAAAACCTTTGATCTTATGTCTGGTATTGGTATCGGGAGTTTTTGCACAGGATGCATATGAACGTCATTGTGTTGACTGTCATAAAGAGTTACCCACATCATTACAACGTATGTTTATGCGCTATCTTCTTGTTTATAGTGGTGAACAAAATGTGAAAGCAGGACTGAAACATTATTTAAAACATCCTTTAAGAGAGATCTCGGTCATGTCAGATCTATTCATCGATAATTATGGTATTAAAGAGAAAACTTCATTAAGTGATAGTGACATTGATGAAGCTTTGGATATATATTGGGATAAGTTTAAGGTTTTTAATAAGTTGAAGTAGTTACAATAATGTTGGATAAGGTTATATTATAAAATAAAAGGAATTCTATGAAAAAATTAGTTACAGCACTTACCCTTGTGGCATTTGCTATGGTCAGTGCACCTACAGTATCAGAAGCAAGTGTAAAAAAAGGGCAAAAAATCTATAAAAAGAAGATGAGAAAATACTGTGGATTCTCTGGTGTGAGATTTGCAAGAGAGCATACCCAGGATGAATGGGAAGAGCTATGGGATGATGGCGAATTTCAGGCAGAGACAAAGAAACTATGTCCCAAATTACCTTTAAAGAAAATTAAAAAATCTTGGTGGCCACATGTATATGAATTTACTTATGAATATGGTACAGGTGGATCACACGTTCCAAAGTGTTAATCATAGTGTAACTTCTTGAAGCAGTTTTTTACATTCTGCTTCTTAATAAAACTACTTCACAATACTTTCACAATTAAGTGTTATTATACATCATCCAAAAAATCAAAAGGATATAAATGAACAATATTACTAAATTAGCAGTTGCTGCTTTACTTGGTATGACTTTACTTTCATCAACTGCAACAGCAGATATAAAGAAAGGTCAAAAGATTTATCTTAAAAAGTTAAAAGCTCCTTGTAACATAGGTGGTGCAAAATTTGCTCAAAAACATACACAGGATGAGTGGGAAGCTATCCATGAAGCTGGTAAATTTGAGGCTGAGGTAAAGAAAATTTGTCCTAAAGTCAAAAAAGTGAAAGCTAAATACATTCCACATGTATATGACTTTGTTTATGAATATGCA
>NZ_JBATIY010000052.1:0-3361 GCF_049668085.1 Sulfurovum sp.
GAGCTTGAGAGTAACCATGCTTTTGAAATGTCCCAATTTCTCAAAGAGAAGAAGAAATGATTATTCTGTTTTAGAAATCAACTATCAGTTTTTTCATTGTCTAGCATATCTGAAGGCAGATATCCAAACATCTCTTTATATTCTCCAGTCAGACGACTTGTATGAAATAAGCCTTCTTTGTATGCCAACATCTAACTATTTACATTTTAATTATCCGTACGTGGAGGATTCATGGAGTATGGCACTGAATTCGAATCTTCCACTACATATTACCTAGAGACTATATTTCCCCTTACTATATATATTAATGTTATAAAATACGTTAGATTACAAAATTTTAATTTTTAACTACGTCATTTTGGTCTAAAATGTTTAATAATTAATCATAATATTGTTTATATAGTTTACATTTGAGTATATAATTAAATGATAAAAATAATATCAAATGATGAATCTACACTCTCTAGATGCATATGATAAAGGTATGACATGTCAAGAAAAATTGGATTATGGCTCTATAAAAATGGCGGTGGAGAGAAAATTCAGGAAAAAATAATACAGCAATTGAATGAACGTGATATTGAGGTCATCTCTGATGTTAATCTCAGAGAAGCAACCGTTAGGGGTGGACATATGTTACATCATGATAGGAAAATAGACGAACTTGACCTTTTCTTTTCTTACAATGCCGGTGAGCAGACACAATATCAGGTCTTTCTCTATCAGGCACTTAACCGTATTATTCCAATGATAAACAGCTTTGAATCGTTTTCTCTGACTGAAGACAAGTTTCAGACCGCATATCTATTGGGACATCATGGTATCCACACACCAGAGTTTGAGCTATGTCACCGAGACAACGGAAAAACACTCTATAATATCATCGATAAGTGGGGTAAAATGGTTTACAAACCAACCGATGGATGGGGTGGTGTCGGATTGACCAAGATCGAGAGTAAAACAACGCTGGACGCACTCTATCCATTCTTAAATCAATTAGACCTAAGATTTTTATATGTTGAGAAGTTTGTCAAATATGATAATACTGATTTCCGTATTGATATTGTGGATGGTGAGTTTGTCAGTTGTTATGGAAGAAAAGCACCTGGTACAGACTGGCGTACAAATATCACCAGTGGCGGTTCAATTTTTCTTAGAGAACCTACAGATGAAGTTGTCAGTATAGCCAAAGAAGCAGCGAAGGTATGTGGTACCGATATCGCCGGTATTGATCTCATTTATGATATGGAAAAAGAAGAATATGTTGTTCTTGAAGTCAATGGAATCCCTGCATTCGCCACCCCTGAACAAGAAAAAATGGGTCTTAACTTTAATGATAAGAAGATCGATCTGATTGTGGACCTGATTGACAGAAAATCAAAGTAGAAAAATGAATGATGCAGTCAAACTATTGTTTTAAAAAATAGGGGGAATTATTTATATAGGTGTTGTTGTTTTATTGGGTCATTATGATCTAAAAGTTTTTTAGCAATATTGATTGATAATCCTGATTTAGAACAGGCAATATTAAATTGTTCATTATCATTTAAAAGTCTAATTAATACTTTTAGTCTAGTATCTTTAGATATATTATTTATTGACATCTTTTCTCCTTGTATTTTATGTAATTTGGTTGCGGAAGATGGATTTGAACCATCGACCTTTGGGTTATGAGCCCAACGAGCTACCAGACTGCTCTATTCCGCGATAAAAAATATTATGTTATGTTTGATAAATTATAGATAGGGAAGCTACAAAATAGATGTTCAGTATAGCCATATAAACTTAACTAAGCATAAATGTGCATCTGAGAAAGATTTTTAGACTTAGAATATAAAGTGAAATATAGCATACTCTGCCAAATATGTGAGTTCATTATATGGCAAAGGCTAACTATTTATAATTTGGTGGATTTTTAATCATGATAATATGTCTAAAATATCTTTTATATAGCTATATTTGAATATAATTTCATAAGTAAACATTTAAGGATATATGATGACCAAATTTACAGACATAAAACTAAATGATGAAATGTACTCCATTGTATTTGGTTTTGGTAAAGTTATTTTTGTATTAACCAAATCACTGAGATTAGATGGATATTATGTATTTGAGGTTGAATATGAAAATGGGCAAAAAGTGTATTATACTGAAGATGGTAAACCTAATTGGTGCCGGGATATAAATAATTGTACTAAAACTATATGTTATAAACACGAAGTAAATTTTGATGAAGTTGATACTAAACCGAAGAAAAAAGTACTCACCAAAAATAAAATCAATGAATTAAGGTATAACGATAATTTAGAAATGATGAGTCCTGCCGGTGGTTGGATCGATGCCAATTTGATGCCTGATATTATGGTTGATAATGCTATGAACAAAGAGCAATATCATTTATTCAGAAAAATGAAAAGTTAATGGTTAAATTTATAAATCAAGTAGGTATTAGGTCATAATACTCAGTAGTTACTATTCAATTGTACGATAAAATAAAATATAAGAGTCTACTAGATAGGATAACGGTACATGAGTGTAATTATAAGGACTGAAGAGGTGCTTAATGGGCATGGAGACTTGGTTAAGTTAATTCATCATTATAGGGATGGCTCCAAGGATGAGAGGGAAGTGTTTGTCTCAGCCAAAGAGTTGGTAAGAATAGAATCTGTTCAGAAGCGTTGGTTGGGTAAAAAATGCTAATACATAACTTTATACATGCGATATTTAGCCGAACATATTCATAAGCAATGACAAACCAAAACCTAGCAATACGATACTGGAAAATATATTGAAATAGTATGTCATTTTTTGTGAGATCCTATGCTTTGATCTATGCACAAAATAAGGCATGAGTGTGATCCATAGGAGCAAGGCACAAAGCATACCGACTATAGCAATAACAGGTTCCAGGTTTTTATGTGCTGTATAGCTTGCGATACTGAGCCAAAAAGCAACAGTATAGGGGTTGACAAAGGTAAGTGCAAAACCTTGAAGATACGATGCGATCCGGCTCTTAGAGGTTGTTGTCTCTTTATTAGCATTAAGTGTGTTATTTCTGCTTTTAAAAATAAGATATGCCATATAGAGTAAAAAAGTACTTCCTAGAACGCCTAAAATATTTAATATATAGGTTTGATCAAAAAAAGTAGCAATACCTAATAAGAGCAAGGAAAGATAGAGCAGGTCTGCACTCATAGCACCAAAGCCAATAGCCACTGCACTTTTATACTCTCTAAGGGCATTGTTCATAATGAGTATATTGATAGGTCCAAGCGGAATGGAAGCCCCCATACCGAGTAAAAAACCTTCTAAAAATGATATGATCATCAGTGACCTTGTTGATTTGGATTATTGCTTT
>NZ_JBATIY010000053.1:0-2539 GCF_049668085.1 Sulfurovum sp.
GCATTGACCACACAACCCATCACAGAAACATCCATAGGTGTTTTAATGTGTGCTGTTCGTCTTTCTACTTCCGCAACAGCCGAAACCAGGTCGGCTTCAATACGTCCACAAGTTGGACAAGAGATGATATTCAGTCCCTCTTTTATCCTACCACTGTCTTTAAGTATGGCTTTCCCGACTTTGATCTCTTCTTCCAGTTCACCGGTGATGGAAACTCTCATCGTATCTCCTATACCGTCAAGCAACAAGGCCCCTAGTCCTATGGAAGATTTGATAGTCGCATGGAAGATCGTTCCTGCCTCTGTCACACCTAAATGAAAAGGGTAGTCATTTTTAGGCCGTAACATTCTGTAGGCATCGACAGTTCTGTCTACATCAGAAGCTTTGAGTGATACTTTAATATCTGTAAATCCCAGGTCTTCCAAAAATTTAATGTTGTACTCTGCTGAAGCGACCATACCCTCTGCTGTCGCTCCATACTTTTGATCAAATTCCTTTTCCAATGAACCTGCATTTACCCCTATCCGTATAGGCAAGTTTCTCTCCTGACACGCTTTCACGATCTCTTTGATACGTGACTTTTCACCGATATTACCAGGGTTAAGCCGTATGCAGTCCACCCATTTTGCTGCTTCCAGTGCCAATTTATAATTAAAATGAATATCTGCGATGAGCGGTAAAGAGATCTGCTCTTTGATCGCTTTTAGTGCCAATGCATCCTGCATTTCAGGTACAGCAACACGCACCATATCAGCCCCTGCAAAATGTAGACGGTTGATCTGCTCTACTGTAGCTGCAACATTGTGTGTATCGCTGTAGGTCATAGACTGCACAGAGATAGGAGCATCTCCACCTACAGCGACATCACCCACATAGATCTTTTTTGTTTTAACTCTTTCTTTCACGGCTTACCTTTTCTATAATTCTCTTATTTTACCCAAACAAACTACAATGGATATTAAGAGAATTCAACAGGGTCAAAATCTATTTCTATCTCTCTGCAATCTACACTATGTAAAGCTTTCAATAAAGGTACACGGCTCTTAGCCCTGAGCAAAATATTAAAACGATACTTATCGGAGATACGTTCTACAGGTGCTTTTCCATGTCCTACTATCTCTATCTCTTTAAATGCTTTGAGTTTAGTTACTGTATCAAGCGTTATCTTTCCTGCTTTTGTCTCATCTTTATGCGCAATGAGTATCCGTGCAAGTGAAGCATAAGGAGGATAATCTGCCATCTCTAAAAAGGCTAACTCATCTTTGATGAAAAGTTCATAATCAGCCAAATAGGTTTGAAAAAATTCCGGATCACCTGTCTGAACAATGATCTCAGATGCTTTTGCCCGCCCACTTCGTCCTGCAATTTGAAAGAGTAATGACATTGCTCTCTCACGTGCTCTATAATCTGCAAGTCCTAAAATATAATCAAGCCCCATAATGATACTCAGTGTAATATTTGCATAGTCATGACCTTTACTAAGCATCTGCGTACCCAAAAGTAATTGACTCTCCCCACTCTCAAAACGCTTTAATGCCTCTTTGAGTTTCTTCGCGGTTGTGATACTGTCTTTATCAAACTGCTCGATCTGTATACCTTCCACTGCTTCAGAGATCACTTCTATCGCTTCTACGGTTCCCATACGTTCACTTTTAAGTGGGCTATGTCCGCAATTGGTACAGGTATCCTGTATCGCTTCAGTATAGTTACAGTAATGACATTTTAAGTGTCTGTATTTCCTGTGAAGTGCCATTCCTACAGAGCAATAAGGGCAAAGATGTGTTTTCCCACAACTTTCACAATAAAGGTATTTAAAGTTCCCCCGCGTAGGCAAAAACAACAAAGACTGATCTCCCGCTTGATAATGTCTATGTATGGCATCCAATATCGTATGATTGATACTGTCACCAGGGATGAACTTATAGTTTTTTTCTGTTTGTACATAAGGTTTACTGAGCCTGACCACATCATATTTATGGTACGAACCCATAGAAGGTGTTGCAGATGCCAATAAGACTTTTGCTCCTAACTTATTTCCCATCAACACAGCTACATCCCGTGCATGGTAACGAGGCCGTGTCATCGCTTTATAACTGTCATCATGCTCTTCATCCACAATGATGAGCCCAAGATTGGATAACGGTACAAAAAGTGCAGAACGTGCCCCAGCAACGATACGGATCTCCCCTGCTTCTATCCCTTCCAAAATGGATTCTTTTTTCTTTTTGGTCAATTTAGAATGCCACATCGCAACACTCTCACCAAAATAGACTTTAAGACGTTTCTCCATTTGTGGCGTAAGTGAGATTTCCGGCATAAGAAAGATAGAAGTTTTTCCCTCTTCCATCATTTTTGCCATCAGTGAAATAAAGATCTCTGTTTTACCTGAACCAGTGACTCCAAAAAGAAGTGCTTTACCTTTATTAAGAAGCTGATCATAGGCTTTTTGTTGTGAAGAACTTAACTTCGGAAGTACTTTTTCATCTATTGTCTTAGGAAGTAAAGTTGTAGATGAAGTATTTTTAAAGGGTATAAAAAG
>NZ_JBATIY010000054.1:0-11719 GCF_049668085.1 Sulfurovum sp.
TTCAGAATTTGTGGTGATACCGGCAGGGTAGAGTTTGATCGCTGTGATATCATCTTTGACAGACTCTAAAAAAACTTTATCATAAGAAGGTTTGAAAAAGAGTGTCATGTAAGGTGTAAATTTTTCATCACCAATGGCATCCATGATACGTTGTTTATAGGCAACAACTTCTTCTTTATTACTCACTGGAGGTACAAGGTTTGGCATAATGATTGCGCCTGAAAAAGTGCTCGCTGAGCTTTTAGCGATATTTTCTAACATTTCTCCATCTCGGAGGTGTAAGTGCATGTCAAGTGGTGCGTTTAATTGCATCAAAATCCTTTAAAACATAATAGTTGGTATTGTCCGGGTCCGTACTTTGGGGTACCAACCAATAGATGACATTCATTTTGCCACAAAATGCATTAAGTTTGAGTAAAGCTGTAAGCTTTGGTGGTTTGAAGTGAACCAGTGGATAGTCAATACCCCCTTTAAAAAACTGATTACAGCTCAAAATACGCAACGAACTTGCTACAAAGGCTTTATGCGGTGCATTAAATTCAAACTGCCATTTGGCATACTCTGAGCAGGAAGGATAGTATCGACAGGAGGCAGGTAACATTTTTGAGATATATTGGTAGCCTTTGATAGGGGCTAAAAAGAATTTTTTCATAGTTTATTATAGTTAAAAAGGAGCATAGAGTCAATTTTTTATTTTGTGATATAATCCCTGCTATGAATAACATAAAACGTAAGTTTTTAGTATCCGCAGACATCCAACGTTGGCTTAAACAACAACGGTCAAATATTCAGCAAATAGAGCAGTTCTACACTGTTTCAACTGTGGATGAGGCGTGTTACTACTCTAAACTTTTTCCAGATACCTATACAAAAGTCACAGTTGATAAACATGGTACTGAAGAGATCACATCTATCAATGAAGAAGTGTATGTTCTTCATCGTAAAGAGCATTTGGGAAGGATCATCGTTAAAAACGCATATTCGGTCATGATAGATGAGAGTACATTTGTTGTTGAAAAGTACTTAAAAAAGCTTGAAGGGATCTATATATTGATCGGATATTTCCAAGATGAAAAAGCACTGAGAAACTCAAAAACCATCCAGGATCTACAACCTTTTGTGCTTAAAGAGATCGATAAAGATGACAAATACAGCGATCACTCCCTTGCATTGTATGTAAAACCTATGGAGTACAATTTACAAACGTTTTTCCGAAAGATAGATGCTTTTGAATCACCCAATCTTTTTTTCTGGCAAGTACCACAACGTGTTTATATAAGTGATGGTGTCTCCTTGGTACTTTACCGAAATATTCGTCTGTTAAACTATTATAAGATGAATTTTAAGAAGAAACATTTTAGTGCGACACTGCATCGTTTGCGTATTCTATTGCGACGTACAGCGACTTTACTGGAGACTTTTTCAGACCTGTTTGATCCAAAGGTACAGCATTTTTGTACCGAGTTGCTAAAACGTTATTATGAAGAGACAAAGGTATTACGCTATCTTTATTTTTTAAATGAACTATGTGCCACTCGTGAAGATGCCAAGTTAACACTTTACAGTGAGTTAAAAAGTCTTATCACAGAAGAGGAGAAAGCAGTGGTACAAATGCTTCAGTCTCAATTTTTTACACAGATGATAGACCTACTTACTAGAGAGATAGAAATGCAGGAAAACGATAAATATATTTCTTTGAAAAAAGAGGTGAAAAATGTAGTTAGAGAGCGTTTAAAAAGATTTGAAATGCTTTTAGGCAATACCAATAAGGTTTATGATGATAAAGTGCTTGAAGAGATTTATATCTCTATGGATACCCTTCAAACTTTAATAGAAGATTTTTTTCATATTATTGGAGAAAAAGAGTCACGAATTCTCGTCGAGGAACTTAATATTCTATTGAAGCCTCTCCGTGAGTACAGAAATTGTAAAGAGCGTGAAGTTATACTTAACAACATTAAAGCGAAGTCTGAAACAAAAACATTAGATATATATCCTCTTTTATGTGAGCATGAAGAGAGTTTGAAAGATAAAATAGAATTTGCTTTAAAGTTATTGAGAAGTTCTAAGTTTTATGTGTAATGAGACTAGATGATATATTGAGCGTCACAATATACATTGCCTTATAAAACCTCCTATATAGAATATTTTATAGGGGTTTAGAAAACTATATCTAACATATGCGGTAGTATTCGTGATTGTAGTCACATGTGTAATTTATTATTTTTCTTCAACAGAATTTATTAGAAAATCGTTAAAATACGGGATGCAAGGAAAGAAAATGAAGAAAATAATTTTAGTTACGGCAATACTCTCCAATAGTGTTTCACTTCAAGCTTTTAGTTTTAATGATGTAAAAGATAAAGTTGAGTCTTCTATAAAAGATTTTAAAAAATTTCGAAATCCTTCTGATATGAGTGCAAAAGAAATGGTGGAAACTATGTCGATGGGAGTATTAAGTACAGATCTCATCACCAAAGCATTTAAACAAGCCTTAAAAATAGGTGTGAACAAAGCAGTTGACACGCTAGGGCAAAAAGGTGGATTTATGGACAATCCGGCTGTGCGAATCCCTCTTCCACCTCCATTCTCCCAAATGGAGTCGATGATGCGAGCAGCAGGCGCAGGTGATATGATCGATGAATTTATTCTTTCAATGAATCGAGCAGCAGCCAGGGCGGCTCCACAAACTGCGGGTGTATTTGTGACTTCAATTGATGATATGTCTTTTAATGATGCTGCAGATATTTTAATGATGGATGGAAGTCCTGCAACAGATTATTTTAAACGGCATACAAGAGAAGAGCTTAAAATACTCATAACACCTATTATTATAAAAGAGATGAAAACAAATAAAGTGTACAAATACTACGATGCAGTAAAAGAAATTGCTGACCCTATGGTGAAATCTTTTGCCAAAATGACAAACTTTATGGGAATGGCAAAAAAGTTAGGTATAAAAAAGTATATCCCTCAAGATGCTGTAAACATAGAAGAGTATATAACAGACCATACAATCGATGCTATCTATTTTATGATAGGACAATCAGAAAAAATGATACGTACAAACCCAGCGCATCAAACAACTAAAGAACTTAGAAAAGTTTTTGGGAAGGTAATGCCATAAACATGACATATTTGGTTATGTTTTTCATATAGTCATTTTTATACTGTATTTTGGTCTTTAGCGTATATCTAAAAAGTCTTTTTTCAAAACCTTATCAAATAGATAACTTTATAAGGTTTTCATTGCTATTTGAGAATTTCTATATAACGCTGTAGCAATAAACCTTAATGTGTTTAAATTTTGCATGAGTATTGGGACGATAGGGATGATTATACTTCGATAGTAGTTTCTAGCATTAACTTCATAATACTTACAAGTCCTTCATGCCCAGTTATATCTTCACAGGTATTAATGGCAGTTATTAGCTGTTCATCCGTTATGGGGTTACTTTGTTCAATGTTCGACTGAAAAATACTTAGTTCGGTTTCACATTCCATATTGTTTGCAAAAAGTGGGGATGCTAGTAAAAGTGCAAGGATTAATGCTTTCATTTTTATGCTGCTTCAGTTTCCGTCAAAGTTTCAGCCAATTGAATAATTCTAGTCAAATCATTTGTCATGCGCATATTATCTATGGCTTCCGAGTGTTCTTTCTCTGCATGTATGATTAACTCCTCTAAGCTTTCTTCTTTCCAATATTTAAGATAATAATAACGTTCAAGTATTCCATCTAGCTGTTGTTCAATTAACTCATTCTTAGACATTTCTTCTCCCCTGTGTGGTATAGATGAAAATGATACTAAATAAATGTCAGAATAATGTCAAATATCACAACCTTATAAGGTTTTCTATTCATTGATTTTGCCATTTCTTATCACGTAAGAGTCCGACATATTAACCGAATGATAAATGGTAGTTCCATATTTCGTACTATAGTACTGCAACAAAAGTTTTTGTAAAGTGGGTTCTATGGAGGGAGTGAACCATCCGTTGTTGCTCAGTACGATCATGTTTTCTGGATTACCTTCATAAAGTCTTTCACTGGTGGCTTCAAAGCAGATGGCATTTCTGTAGCTCTTCCCGTCTATTGTGTAGTCTATGACTTTTTGACTTGCTACGTAGTCTACCGCACCGTCATAAAAGACATTGTTGACCCAGTCGCTTAAAAAATCAGGCAGGGGATTACTTTCTCCGAAGGGAACAAGTACTACTTTATTGGCTACAGAGATCTTGTTATCTGTAAAAATATAAGTTGAATTTCTTGGTGTTTTTCCATCCCAGTAGAGTCCACCGGTGACAATGGAAATATCTTGGGCTTTTGCTTGCAATCTGTCTATGAGTTTCTGTGACCGGTTGACGAAAACAGGAAAGACAGATTCAGGAAGAATGATAAGACTTTTTTTGTTTTCTATCGCTTGCTCTATAAGTGTAAAAAGATTTTCAAACTGTTTGTGATGCAGTGTCTCGTTCCATTTGTCTTGAACGGATGTATAGGTGGTGACCAGTGTGATATCATCTCCCACTTTACCTGGTGCAGGAAGGTGAGGTTGATAGGCTAACAGAATAAATAAAAGGTATAAAAATTGTTTTTTCCAGATACTCAAAACAATAGCGGTCAAAATAATACCAAACTGCCATTTTTCTATGCCAACATAACTTTCGACGAACATCAGTTCTGGTTTAAACCAGTCAAAAGAGAATGGATGGATATAGCTTAAGATCAGCAGTCCCAGAGCTTTGAGTATAAGTGGAAGTAGCGTGCAGAAAAAGGGAAAGAATGAAGTGATTTTCTGGCTGAACCAGGCAATGAGCCAAAAGAGTATTCCATAGCTTAACATAATGATGATTATCTCTATGGGTACAGCCCAAAGCATGCCATAATGCTTGAGGCTTAAAGCGATCCACCAAAACCAGAACAGTCCTATGAAAGCACCTGAAATAAACCAGATCTTTTCTCCTTCCTGTAGTAATAGGTAGAGTGTTACAATACCTAAAATAGTATTGATCAGAGGATAAGAAAATGCCCAATGATTGAGGTATATGAAGGCTGAACTTAAAAGTGCTATGAAAAAGCCTCTTGTTAGTTCAAAGGTGCTAAAATAATGGCTAATTTTATTCAAAAGGATTCCTATGGGAGCAGAACAAGGTAGCGTGATTGGTTCATTTTTACCCCTTATCATTTTATTTGCGATTTTTTATTTTTTAATTATCAGACCGCAACAAAGACATCAAAAAGCACATAAAGCGATGCTTGAGAGCCTAAGTAAAGGTGATCAGATCATCACAACAGGTGGACTTATGGCTGTAATTGTTAAAACTGAAGAAGATTTTATCAAAATCAAACTAAATGATGACACTGTTGTGAAACTTGATAGAGCATATGTTGCAAAAAAGGTTGAGTTGGGTGAAGACGCTTAATTTTAGAGTAATCCTTTTTGCTTTCGCACTCATTTTTGGTATTGTTTTTTCTATTCCTTCTTTGACACAAAGTGAAAGTGGAAAGAAGATCACTTTGGGGCTTGACCTTCAAGGTGGTTTACATATGCTTCTTGGGATCAAGAGTGAAGTAGCCATTGAGTCACGTATCAAATCTATGGCGGCATCGATAAAGTACATCTTTGATGATGAAGAGATTATTTTTGATGAACTTCGTATGGTCGATGGTGAACAAATCACGTTCGAACTTCTTGATAATGATGATATTGTTAGAGCAAAAGACCTTCTCAAAAAAGAACTTGAAGGTACTGTGATCGTCGAAAATGGATTGAAATTTTCAGTGGCGATGACCGAGGCTGAAGTAGAACGTACGCAACAGAGTGCGATCAAACAAGCCGTTGAAACAATTAGAGGCAGACTCAATGAGTTTGGACTTGCAGAACCAACGGTTGCAAAACAGGGTGAAGATAAGATCCTTGTAGAAGTACCAGGGATCAAAACACAGGAAGAAGAACAGCGTATCCGTGAACTTATCGCACGTGCAGCACATTTACAGCTTATGGCTGTGGATGAAGACAGAAACACAAGAGTAAATACTATGAGTGCGGATGAAGCGAGAAGTTATGGTGATGTGATACTTCCAGATGTTAACACAGATGAAAAATATCTGCTTCGTGCTATTCCTATACTCGATGGTTCTATGTTGACAGATGCCAAAGTAGGTTTTGATGAGAGTAATCTACCTGTGATCAACTTTGTACTGAACGGACAAGGGGCTAAGATCTTTGGAGACTTTACGGCAATCAGTGTGGGTAAACGTATGGCAGTCGTATTAGACAACAAAGTTTATTCTGCACCAAACATTAGAGAACGTATCGGTGGTGGACGCGTACAGATCTCTGGAAGATTTGAATTGGCAGAAGCACATGACCTTGCAATTGCACTTCGTTCAGGGGCACTACTTGCACCTGTCTATGTCATGGAAAAACGTTCAGTAGGACCAAGCTTGGGTGCAGATAGTATCAAAGCGAGTTCTCTTGCTTTGGCGTTAGGATTTATCATGGTCGTGGTCTTTATGGTCCTCTACTATGGTATGGCTGGAGTTGTTGCAAATATCGCTCTTGTAGGAAATCTCTTCTTGATACTTGCGATCATGTCACTTTTTGGTGCGACATTGACCTTACCAGGTATGGCAGGTATCGTTCTTACTGTCGGTATGGCAGTTGATGCGAATGTCATTATCTCTGAACGTATCAGGGAGTTACTTTATGCAGGTAAATCTGTCGGAAAATCGATAGAAGATGGATATAAAAATGCCTTTACGGCCATTTGGGATGCCAATGTAACAACATTGATTGCAGCTACAGTACTATTTGCTTATGGTACAGGTGCGATCAAAGGATTTGCCCTTACGATGAGTATTGGTATTATGGCATCTATGCTTACGGCGATTGTGGGAACCCATGGTATTTATCAATGGATATTGCCAAAGATTGATAAGAACAAACTAGGATTCTGGTTTGGTATTAAGACGGGAGGTGCAAAATAATGGAAATCTTTAAATATAAGAAACCTCTCTCCCTGATGGGTAAGAGTAAACGTTTTGGTCTTCTCTCTATTACTATACTTGTACTGGCTTTGGGATTGATCATAGGCAAAGGATTTAACTATGGTATCGACTTTGCTGGAGGTACACTCATTCAAGTGCAATACGAAGGTAAAGCACCTATCGTAAAAGTAAGAGAATCGATAGATTCAGCCAAATCGTATGAAGGTGCGACAGTGACTTTCTTCGGTGGTGAAGATGAAGTCGTTATCCGTACTAAAACGAGTTCAAAAGCCTTGGGTGTAGATGTTGGTGATCAAATAAGATCACTGCTTAAAGATACAGGAAATTTTGAAATCAGACGTGTCGATATGGTTGGTGCCAAGGTAGGGTCTGAGTTACGTGAAAAAGGTCTTATGGCTATGGTACTGGCTATTATCGGTATCCTTATTTATGTTTCATTCAGGTTTGAATGGCGTTTTGCAGTTGCTTCTGTGATGGCACTTGTACACGATGTGACCATTGCTATGGGAATGATCGTATTGTTTAATGTCGAGGTAAACCTTGACATTTTGGCAGCACTTTTGACCATTCTAGGGTATTCACTCAATGATACGATCATTGTATTTGACCGTATACGTGAGGGAATTAGAACGATTAAAGACCCAGACCTTGGAGCGATCATTGATGAGTCTGTCACACGTACACTTTCACGTACGACCTTAACATCATTGACAACATTCTTTGTTGTACTTACACTTTATTTATTTGGTGGTGAGATCATTAATGGATTCAGTTTCACCTTACTTGTGGGTATCATTGTAGGTACATACTCTTCTATCTTTGTAGCATCACCAATTTTGATGTGGCTTGGTTTCTCCGTAGGTGATTTTAGAGAAAAAGAAGCACAAAAACTTAAAAGAGAAAAAGAGAAAGAAAAAATGCGTGCTATGTACGAAAATGGGACGATCTAAAGAAAAAAGTATTTTTTCTTTGTGTGAAAATGGTACACTATAGTTAAATTTGAAGGAGTTTGAATGAATTGGGGAAAAGTTTTTTATATGTTTTTTACGTTGATGTCACTTACGACATCAGCAGCATTTTTATATGAACATTCAGTGGTTGCATTGTTTATAGCAGGGTCTGTAAATGTGATCTCCACACTGTTGAAGATCGGAGTAAGGAATCTACTTTCAGCTGAACTTCTGGCGGGTTCATTGGTTGCAGATTTACACCTCTTACCTGCATTTTTTGCTTTACAGTTCTATGGGAATGATCCTTTAGCAACTGGATTGGTCATAGGTGCAGTGATTGCAAACCTCTACACTATTTTTATTTCTATGATAGAGAGTGCAAAGGAAAAGGCAGATTTTTAAGTATTGTGAGGTATCTTACATGTATAGAAATTCTAAGGAATAAGACATGCTAAGAATGCCTACACTATATGGAACAGACTCCGAACAGAAACGGAAAGAGATCAAAGATTATTTCCAATTTTGTTCTAAACGTTATGAATCTCTCTTTCAACTTGTTAGAGATGAAAGTGCTTATTTTCGAAAAGCAGATCCTCTTCGCCATCCTATTATTTTTTATTATGGGCATACCGCTACATTTTTCATTAATAAATTAAAAATTGCTAAGATCATCGATGAGCGTATCGATCCTGAGCTTGAAGCTATTTTCGCAGTGGGTGTAGATGAAATGAGTTGGGATGACTTGAATGAAAAACACTACGAATGGCCTAGTTTGGAAAGAACCCAAGCTTATCGTAATGAAGTCTATACAAAAGTCACTTCTCTGATAGATTCACTCCCTTTAACGCTGCCTATTACAGAAGATTCACCCTGGTGGGTCTTACTGATGGGGATTGAGCATGAAAATATCCATCTTGAAACTTCTTCCGTACTGATACGCCAGCTTCCTTTGAATGCCGTACAAGAAAATGATCAGTGGAAAGAGTGTGATATGGTTGGTGATGCACCTCAAAATGAGCTTCTTGATGTGGAAGCAGGTAACGTAAAACTTGGAAAGAACAAAGATGCAAAACTCTTTGGTTGGGACAATGAATATGGAGACCATCAGGCACATATTCCTGCGTTTAAAGCTGCCAAATACCTTACGAGTAATCAAGAATTTTTGGATTTTGTGCAAGATGATGGGTATGGTAATGATGCATTTTGGTGTGAAGAGGGAAAGGCATGGAAAGACTACACTCAAGCAGAACACCCTTTGTTTTGGAAGAGTGATGCACATGGATATAAACTTCGGACATTAAGTAGAGAGATAGATCTGCCAATGAATTGGCCTGTAGAAGTGAATCATTTAGAAGCATCAGCATTTTGTCAATGGAAGAGCCACAAAGAGGGGGAGAGTATCACTTTACCCACTGAAGACGAATATGTGAGATTACGTGATGAAAGTAAAGTACTTTCCTACCTGGAATGGACTGAAAAAGGTGAATCCATAGCCAATATCAATCTGGAAGGGTTTGCCTCACCTGAACCTGTGGATACTCAAAAACATGGTGATTTTTATGATGTGATAGGGAATGTTTGGCAATGGTCACGTACGCCTATCTATCCTTTTGAAGGTTTCAAAGTCCATCCAATATATGATGATTTTTCTGTTCCAACCTTTGATGGTGAACACGATATCATTAATGGTGGCTCTTGGATCAGTTGTGGGAATCTTGCTACACAAAAGAGCCGATATGGATTTAGACGGCATTTTTATCAGCATGCTGGATTTAGGTATGTGCAAAGTATGTATGAAGAGAGCGTGACCACCAATATCTACAATACGGACACACTTATTTCCCAGTATTGTCATTTTGGTTGGGGTGAAAATGCTTTGGGAGTAGAAAATTATCCGACAGCTTGTGCACGGATCACTTTAGCCTATATGAAAGAGAAACCTAGGGGAAAAGCCTTGGATATTGGATGTGCCATTGGGCGAAGTTCATTTGAACTCGCTCGTGGTTTTGACGAAGTGATAGGTGTTGATTTTTCTGCACGTTTTATACAAGAAGCCCAACATCTAAAAGACGATGGTATACTTCGTTATACAATGCCGACTGAGGGTGAACTAGAAAACTTTTATGAAGTAAAAATTTCAGATTTTGACTTAGAAGAAGAACGGAACAAGGTTTCATTCTGGCAAGCTGATGCTTGTAATTTAAAGCCTATTTATAAAGACTTAGATCTGATCTTTGGGGGTAACCTTATAGATAGACTCTATGATCCTCATAAGTTTTTAGATTCTGTGGCTTCACGTTTGAATGATAGAGGTATGCTTATCTTAACCTCACCATACACTTGGCAAGAAGAGTCTACCCCTAAAGAGAAATGGATAGGCGGATACAAAAAAGATGGTGAAAATGTCACAACCCTTGAAGGACTTAAAGAGATACTAGGGGAAGATTTTGAACTCATTGATACAAAAGATGTTCCATTTGTCATACAAGAGACGGCACGTAAACATCAGTATACTATAGCCCAGATGACGATCTGGCAGAAGAAGTAAAGATGTTTAAATCGATCAACCGCCAAGGGACATATAGTGTCAAGTGGGATGGATCGCAAAAGAAATTTGGTACAGATGAACTGCTTCCTTTGTGGGTTGCGGACATGGATCTCGCTTCTCCAATTTGTGTTCAGGATGCGATAAAAAAAAGAGCTTCTCACCCCCTGTACGGATATACGGTCTATCCTGATAGCTATTATGAAGTGATCAGGAATTGGATGGAAGATCGTTTCTTTTGGAAAGTGGAAAAAGAGTGGATAGTTCCTTGTTATGGTGTTGTGCCTTCTTTGAACTTTATTATTTCTGCATTCAGTAAAGAGGGAGATGGCATCATTGTTCAAACGCCTATCTATCCTCCCTTCGTAAGTTCTGTAAAGCATAAAAATAGGAGAGTACTTGACAACACACTCGTCTATGAAAATGGTAGATATCATATAGATTTTGATGATTTTGAAACAAAGGCAAAAGAGGCAAAGATCTTTCTGCTCTGCTCACCGCATAATCCTACGGGACGTGTATGGAGTACAGAAGAACTAGAAAAGATCATCGATATCTGTATAAAGAATGATGTACTGATCATCTCTGATGAAATTCATGCAGATGTTGTCTATGAAAAAAGACATCATTGCATAAGCAGTTTTGAGAAGATAAAACACAACTCTGTTGTCCTAAATGCACCGTCCAAAACTTTTAACGTTGCAGGACTGAACAGTTCGTATGCGATCATCCCTGACAGCAAGTTGCGTCAAGCGTATATACATGAACAAGACAGATCAGGTATTACCAATGGAAATCCTTTTGGTATAGAGGCTCTGATAAGTGCTTATCATGAAGGTGTACCATGGCTTGAGCAGTTAAAAGTACATCTCATGTCAAATATTACTTATGTTAAAATGTTTTTACAAGAGCATGCTATTCCCATACGTGTTGTACCTACAGAAGCTACATTTTTAATGTGGCTTGACTGTAAAGAGATGGGGATGTCTCATGATGATCTGGTTGACTTCTTTATCTATAAAGCAAAACTTGGGCTCAATGACGGTAAAAGCTTTGGTAATGCAGGTGATGGGTTCATGCGGCTCAATGTGGGAACATCCAAAGAAGTATTAAAAGAAGCGATGGAGCGATTGCACCATGCGTATAAGGCAGAATATTGAGAAGTTTATTGGTTTATATCATTCTGTCTGTATGGCTTTTTGCTTTACCTGC
>NZ_JBATIY010000055.1:0-6275 GCF_049668085.1 Sulfurovum sp.
ATAGAGTCCGTAGGGATCGTATTGTTAGTAGTAGGGTTATTTACGCGTTATATCTCCATTTTGCTTTCATGTGTAATGTTAGGAGCCATATTTTTTGTTCATCTGCCTAATGGGTTTTCTGCTGCAAACAGTGGATTTGAGATCCCTTTGTACTATTTGCTATTTTTGATGTTATTTGCCAGTTATGGTGCAGGAAAATACAGTTTAGACAGACTACTCTTCAAGGATGGGAAACATGAATAAAGAAGACTTACTCGACTATATTACCATTTTTGATCTAGACTGGAGTGTATGGGTTAAGCTTTTGCTTATGATACTCTTGGTTGTATTGATCGGAGTTGCTATTTACGACAGATTTATCCAAAGAAAAAATCAACTTCTCATTAATTTTCCACTCATTGGAAGGTTAAGATACTTTTTTTACCTGTTACGAAATCCTATGCGTCAGTATTTTGGTGATGAAACATTCTATGATTCATTTGAAAAGATCGAATGGATCAATAAATCTGCAAGAAAAGAGAATCCCTATCTTTCATTTTCTCCAAGCAAACCTTATGGCAATCAAAAGATACTTTTCAAACATGCAAATTTTGTAAAAGAGGTAGATGAAGTAGATAAAGAACTATCAGTGGTTTTTGGTGAAAAGAGAAAAATACCCTATGTCAGTAAAAGTATTATTGGACGTTCTGCAATGAGTGATGGTGCTATCTCTCCTGAAGGAACGCGTGCATTCTCTATAGGCTCTTTTAGAGGGAAGTTCCCTATCAACACGGGTGAAGGTGGACTCACATCCAATTTCTTTGCACCACTTAATCTGCAAGATTGCAGCAGTCCTTGTTTAGAGATAAAAAAAGGCACATGGTTTGCAAGAATGGTCTATAGAATTTTACGTTTTATTACCAATAAAGAGGTATCACAACGTGTATATAAAAAAATGGTTATTCGTCAAAAAGATATTGGAACTTTTATCTTTGATAACAAAAAGTTGGTCTACTACCGTATTAATTGGACAAAACCGTTAGAGCAATTTCCTCCTATGGTACCTACGGGACTTCCTGATATCATTTTACAAATAGGAAGTGGGCTTTATGGTGTTAGAGATGCCAATGGAGAATTTGATGAAGAGCGTTACAAAAAAGTGATGCGCTTTTGTCGTATGACGGAGATAAAACTTGCTCAGGGAGCCAAACAAACTGGAGGTAAACTTTTAGCTGAAAAAGTAAATGCTGACATTGCATACTATAGAGGTATACCTGCACATCAAGACCTTATAAGTCCTAACCGTTTTCCTTTTGCTCAAGATATGGAAACCTTTTTTGATTTCATTTCCAGATTGCAGGCACTTTCAGATAAACCTGTTGGATTTAAGATAGTCATCTCTACCAAAGATGATTTTGAGGATTATGCCAAAGCGATGAAACAGAGAAAAGAAGAGGGGAAAAGTATCACTGATTTTCTTACTATAGATGGTGGTGATGGTGGTTCAGCTACCGCACCACTTGAGATGATGAGTAAGATAGGGTTACCTATAAGAGAGTCATTACGAATCGTAGATGAAGTTTTAACCCAATATGGTTTGCGTGATGAGATCAAGATTATCGCTGCAGAAAAAGTACTGACACCTGATGATGTAGTAGAGCTATTATGTTATGGTGCAGACTTTATAAACATTGCTAGAGGATTTATGATCTCTGCTGGGTGTATACGAGCTAGAGAGTGTTCTGGGGCAGGGGGACGAAATTGCCCTGTAGGTTTGGCTACCATGGATCCGATCAAGCGGAGCAGGTATCTTGTTCTTCAAAAAGGTAAACATGTTGCAAACTATCATAATGAACTTATATATGGTGTTCGTTCCTTACTGGCAGTCATGGGTAAATCAAATACATCTGAACTTGGAATGGATGATCTGATCTATCATAATTAAATCAAGTGTGAATGTCACTCTTCACACTCCTTTCACACTTATATCTTATACTTCTCTTGTAATTATAAAACATTCTAAAAGGATTAACAATGAATAATAATACAAACAGCCGAAGAAACTTTTTGTCTAAAATGCTAGTGAGTAGTTTAAGTGGAGTTGCATTACTTTCAACTGCGACGTACGCTAATGATACTGAAACAACGACAGTTCTGACTGAAGAGCAAAAAGATATGTTATTTTATATTTATCAGGAAGAAAAAGTGGCTAGAGATGTGTATATTACATTAGGGAATATTTATACGAATGAGAATACTTTTGCTTCGATTCAGCTTTCAGAGCAGAGACACATAGATTCTGCAAGAGGACTTTGTGAGAAATATGGTGTGAGTACAGAAGGTGTAGATGAAGATTCTGTTGGAAACTTTGTACTGCCTGTATTACAAGAACTTTATGATACTTGTGTAAGTGAAGGTCAAAAGTCACTGCTTGATGCACTTAAGATCGGTGAGCTGATAGAAGTTACAGATATTGAAGACCTTGAACATGCTTCTGTAGGTATGCCAGAAGATGTAGTGTCTGTCTATCATAATCTTTTAGAAGGTAGTTTAAGCCACTTAGATGCTTTTCAAACTGCTATCGCAAGAGCATAGTAATTAGAGATGTCAGAAAGTAGATTTATGCCTTATTTACTATTGGATCCCAGTGATATATTGAATCTTTATTATACTTCACTGTACAGTGGTGATCTATGTGCAGTCAAAGAGTTGATGACCCAAGAGTCTTACACTATGACTCTTGAGACGTTTGGCTTAAGATTATCATTAAGAGATCCAGAGTTTAAGGCACAGTTGAAAAAGGTACAAGAAGATACTGATGCATTAGATGAAGTAGAAAATAAACTTTCAGTTGAGCTTATATCAAGAAACCTTTCTCCTAAAATAGAGATACTATCCCAAAAGTGGAATGGTACAGAACGACAAACCATTGACTATACAGAAGATGGAAAAAGTAAAAAACTCTACTTTTCAAAAGAAGAGGATGGATGGAAGATCAACTACCATGCAGGGCGTAAAGTAGATTGAGAGGATAGTGGTCTGAGACCACTATCGTTTATTTAAGGTTGTGGACATACTCTGCAACTTCACGTATCTCTTCATCATTGTATCTGTCTATAAATTGTTTTTTAACAATTTTAGCGATAGGCATCCCTTTTTTCTCACCTGTAGCAAATTCTTTTGTAAGTGTTACAAATTTTTCTACATCTATACCTTGAATGACATTTGAGTGTCCCAAAGCTTTTTTTTCTGCATGCTTACCATGACAACTTGCACACTTTGTCTGATATATTGATTCAGCAGATCCTGCCATAAGAAGTCCTGTTGCAACTACAGGCAACATAATTTTTATTAAACGCATTGATAACCTTTATAATTAAATGTTTAAAATTATATCAAAATTATGCACTAATTACATCACCCTAAAGTAGTATATTCTAGTTATTTTTCTTATTATTTGACCAGATCAATTTAAATTCACTCCCTTTGGAAGGCTCTGAGTCAAGTTCGATCTGTATATGATACTCTTTACATATCTGATTTACTATATCCAGTCCCACACCAAAACCACCATGCAAACTGTTAGTAGATTTAAAGCGCTTAAAGATACTTTGTTGATCTTCTTTTGAAATACCTATACCATTATCTTTCACAGAAAAATACTGCTCTGTCAATTTCACTTCTATATGACCATCTTTCTTAGAAAACTTTATTGCATTTGAGAGAAGGTTGTCTATGATCAATATCAATTTACGTTTATCCATATTGATCGTTTTATCTACCAATGTAGTAGTAATATGTAACTCTTTAAACTGTATGAGCGTATCCATATATTTTACTCTTTCAAGTATGACCTCTTTGACATCTATAGGCGTATCTTCATACTGTATATAGTCATGAAAAGAAGCAAATGAGAGATCTCTGTATAGGCTGGAGAGTGTTTTGGTGGCTATATCGATACGATCAAGTGAACGAAGTTGCTTTGTACTGAGATTGCCCTTATCCATATGCTCATAACTCATAAGTATTGTGCTGATTGGCGTATTCATCTCATGTGTTGCATCTTTCATGAATTTTGTCAGAGAAGTGATGGACTTTTTAATAGGTGATAACATGATCTTAGATAAAAGCAGGGCAACGAAGAGTATAAAGGAAAAACTGTAAAGTGCTACAAGACCCATCTCTTTAATGATGCCGTTTAATTTATCTACATCAATTACTTTTTTAATGATTATATATTTTACGTCAAGATATTCTTTATGCAGTGTTTCAACAAGATAATAATCTATCTCATCATTGTAAAAGAGTTTACTGAAGTCTATAGTGTGATCTATAAAAGTTGAAGCAATAAGGTTTCGCTGATTATCATAGAGTGCAATATCATATCCATCTTCATAAAAAGTGAATTGTTCACTTTGATGTGTATGGTAGTATTCTAATTTGGCATTGATACTCATAGCCTTATATCGCATTTCCAAATGTGCTTTTTCGAGCAAAGAATTTTTTTGATCTTCGTAATAAAGATAAGCTACCCAGGAAGCCAAAATACTGAGAGATCCCAGATAAACAACCATGAATATAATAACACTTTTAGTACTCGCTCGCATTAGCTGGAAGCTTTCATTTCAAACCTGTATCCAAGACCTCTGAGGTTTTGTATCATGTCTTTAGTAAGATGCTTTCTTAGGTTCTTTATATGTGCTCTTAGTGATTCTGATGAAGGTGTTTCATCATAATCCCAGAGTACTTCATAAAGACTGTCAAATGTAATGATCTCATTAGGATGTTTCAAAAAATGTTTGAGTAATTTAAGTTCTTTTTGTGGTAATGAGACACTCTCTTTAGCCGTTTGTAAGAGTTCTGTGTCTATGTCAAAAGTGATATCTTTGTCTATTTGTATAACAGTAGAACGTTGTTGTGTAAAGGAACGTTTTTGGATATTTTTAATACGTAAAAGAAGTTCGGCAAGTTCAAAAGGTTTTTTGAGATAATCATCGGCTCCACTTTCAAAACCTTTTGATACATCATCGATATCATTCAGCGATGTTACAAAAATTGTAGGTGTAGAATCTCCATTGTCTCGCAACATTTTCAATAGATCAAAACCTTTTATCGCTGGAACATTCACATCAAAAATATACAAGTCATACTTCGTTTCATAAGCTTTGTCCAATGCTTCTTCACCATCATAAACATGATCCACTTTAAAATCATTGTCTTGAAGGTACTCAGACATAATATCACCTAAACCTATGTCATCTTCCAATAGTAAAATTTTCATACACACTCCTGATAGTTCTTTTATTATAACATACTAGGGGAAATACTACTTCATACTTTTTTCATACTTTTCTACTATAATTGGTAAAATAATTTAGAAAGGTGTCAATATGAGGTATAAATATATTATTTCGACTCTTTGCATATTTGGCACCATGTCACTACATGCAGAAGAAAGTGGACTGGGTAATATTCTTCAGCAGGCAGGAGAGAAAAAAGCACTCGTAAAACCTGAATCAGAGCAGAAGAAAAAGACTAAAAAAGTGTCACGCTTTGTTTTTAAGGATGAGTATCGTTCTAATGGAATAGGATCAAAAGATAAATCTGTTGCAAAGAATAAATCTGAGAGCTATGAATATGACAATAAATCCAGATTCAAATTTAAATTTAATGATGGTTCAGCACAGAGTAACTTTGTAGGTGGTTATGGAAGCGGTGCAGGTGTGGGTGGATCAATGGGCAGTGGTTACGGTGGTGGACAGGGTAGTAGTGGCGGTAGTCATGGTGGACACGGCGGTGGAGGTCGTAGATAACCTTTTATCTACTGTACAGAAGCATTCAGTTTATTATAAAGCTCGATTTTTGAGTTTACATTATATTTATTAAAAATATTTTTCATATGTGTTTTAAGTGTATTGATCGATATACCCAATATCGCAGAAATTTCAGGATAAGACAACCCCTCTAACATCTTTTTTACTATTTTCTTTTCTTGTGGTGTCAGAAGTTGCATATCTTCATCTATACGCACACATTTGGTGAAGAATGTGTTGTTTTCTCTATCGTAAAGCGGTTGCAGTATGATTTGAAACGACGTTTTTATTGCTTCAAGTTTTTTCATATCGACTTGAACATCGGATTGAAAGAAAAAACAGACGTATCCGATGATTTCACGCTTATCAAAATTATACATTGGCAACATAATAGCATTTTTCATTTGCAGTTCATCCGTAAATGCAATAGCATCTTTCTTAGATAAAAAACCTTTAAATATCTGATAGAGTTCAGTAATATTG
>NZ_JBATIY010000056.1:0-13097 GCF_049668085.1 Sulfurovum sp.
GTACATGACTTGTGAGCACTTCACTTCACCGATCACCGTAGGATTTTCCATCTTCATGGCATAGAGCAGTGCCATTTGATCACCTTTGATGTTATGTTTATGTGTCAGTACAGCGATACGGTCAGCATCTCCATCATAAGCAAAAGCGATGTCTCCATCTTTAGCTAAAGCGGCTTTGATATCTACAAGGTTTTTTTCTACGGATGGATCTGGATGGTGGTTGGGAAAAGTACCGTCCGGTTCAAGATAAAGACCTGTGTAATTGAAATTCAAGGCATCAAATATATCTGTTATGACCGTGTCTGCTACACCATTACCCCCATCTATCACAATTTTTTGAGGGAAGTTTTTAAGGTGAGCAAATTCTTTCACCATAAAATTGATATAAGGTGTTTTTACATCGATCTCTGTTTTTGTCGTGTTATCTTCAATGATGAGATCTTGATTTTCGACAATCTCATGACCCAGGGCATAGATATCTGCACCAAAGAAGGGACTTTTGTCCACGGTCATTTTAAAACCGTTATATTCGCTAGGATTGTGTGAGCCTGTGATCATGATCGAAGCGTTTGTGGTCATACCATCAAAATCAATGTAGTTACTGTAGTAGTTTACTGGAGTAGCCACCATACCCATATCCAGTACCTTACATCCAGCAGCATTCAGTCCAGAAGTGAGATAATCTCTAAGAATAGGAGAGTGAGAACGCGCATCATAGCCAATAGAAACGACTTTATCTCCAGCAATTTTTTGGCCCAGGTAATAGCCTATGAGTTTGACTGATGTTTCATTGAGTTCTTTTTCAAAGATCCCACGGATATCATACTCTCTGAAGATGCTTTTTTCTATGTTGTCTGCCATTGGTTTTCTTCCTTGTATCAGCTGTGACTAAAGGAATCATAAGCGAAACCTTTTAGTCTGAGTGTGAAAGTATAACACTAAAAACTAAGTTTCATACCACCATAAAAGCTGTCATTAAAGGTTTGGTCGTAGTTTTCATACTCTGTATCTATATTACGATAGCCTGCAAATAGATGCACATTCGTGATAACTTCCATGTCGGCTTCCACTCTAAACTCCATATAGCTCTCTCCATCACTAAAGGTAAGAACAGAAGGTGAATATGCAAAGATAGTAGCGAGTGAAGTAGTAGGTACACTGTAGTTGAACGGAAGTGTATATCTTGCTTTTGCCAAGAAAGGAATGGCGATGAAATCATCAGCAAAAACAGATTTTATCCCTAATCCAAGTGCAAGTCCTTGTACCCCCTGGAAAGTACTTTCAGCACTTACACCTAGAGTCGTCATGTTATCTCCATCGGTGTGAAGGTAAGATGCATCAATTGCATAGGAAGTACTATCTGAGTAGTAGGCGAGTGCATTGAGATCTATAGAAGCAGTGACTTCTATGTCTTCATCGTTGATGTTAAGTCCAATATTGCTTTGGGCATGGAGTAGTCCAAGAGAAAAAAGAGTGGTTAAAAAGAGTTTTTTTAAGTTCATGGCAGACCTTTGATATTTATTCATATAATAATATCATAATTTTCTTGATACTTCTTAGTCTGCAGGTCTATAGTCTCTTTCTTTTTCCAGTCTTTCTTGTTTGATCTTCTCTTTATGTGCTTTTTTGTATGCTTTTTTCTTTTCTTGCATCATAGCAGCATCTTGCAAGTCTTCTTCATTGTCGTTACGTACAGCATCTATAAATTTACTGTGATCGTCAAATTGACCTGTTCTTACGGCCCAAATCAAAGCGATCAACCCTATGGCACCTAGAAATGTAGAAACACCTATCATCATAATGACTATATTCTCACTCATTATTTATCCTTGAATTTTAAACTTTTAATACGCATAGAGTTTCCAACGACTACCAATGAGCTTAAACTCATTGAGAGTGCGGCAACAAGTGGATTGACAAATCCCATCATTGCCAGAGGAACTGCTACGACATTATACAATAATGAAAAACCTAAATTTTCTTTTACTGCACCAAAGGTTCTACGGGAGATCTTATAGGATTCATAAATACTTTCAGGTTTTTCATCTAAAAGCACAATGTCACTTACAGAGATGGCGACGTCCGCACCATTTCCCATAGCTATAGAGATATCTGAAGAAGCCAGTGCAATGGCATCGTTAATACCGTCTCCGACCATTACAACCACATGTCCGTCTTGATGAAACTTGTCTATCATGCTTGACTTGTCCTGTGGAAGAAGTTTTGCATAGACTTCATCTACACCTACTTGGGCTGCTACTTTTTGAGCACTCTGTTCATGGTCCCCTGTAAGCATAACTACTTTGACACCTAATTCTTGGATATTTCGTATGGCTTTGGCTGCACCTTCTCTAATGGTATCTGTCAGTTCAAAGCGTGCAAGGAGTACACCGTCTACGGCAAAGAAGAAGAGGGCATTATGTGAATCTGTGTCGACTTCTAGTTTTGAAGAGTGCATCAGTTCAGCATTTCCTCCAAGAAGTTGTTGCTCTTTGTAAGTGGCTTTGACACCTTTTGCTTCAATACTGCTAATATCTTCAATCGTGAGATTTTCCAGTCTATCATGCTTACTTTCAAGGTACGCTTTGATCCCTTTGGAAATAGGGTGGTTAGATGTACTCACAAGAGAATGCAGTAATGAAGGATCAAACTCTTCGAAAAAGTCTGCTTGTACAACAGAGGGTTTACCTTCAGTGATGGTGCCTGTTTTGTCTAAGGCAAGTATGTCACTTTTTGCCATGGTTTCAAGAAAAGAAGCTTCTTTGAAAAGAATACCTCTTTTTGCAGCGACAGAGATACCCACAAGGGTCGCCATAGGTGTGGCCAAACCTAGTGCACAGGGGCACGCGATGACGATCACAGAGATACCTACGATGAGTGCCTGCTCAAAACTCTCAGCCCAAAAGTACCAACCCACAAAAGTCAGTAAGGCAATGATGAGAATGATGGTGGAAAAGTACCCTGAAACACTGTTTGCAAGTTGCTCAATACGCGGTTTCTTGGTAATAGACTCTTCAAGTAGATTTACGATGGAGCTCAACATAGAGTTTGAAGCATTTTTGGTAGCACTATAGTGCACAACAGAATCTAAACAGAGAGAACCGCTTAAAATAGTGTTATCTTTCTTTTTGTAGATAGGTTCATTTTCTCCGGTGAGTGAACTCTCATCAAAAGAGCCTTGCCCCCAAGTCACTTTACCATCTATAACAACTTTCTCACCAGGTTTGAGCTCAATGATATCTCCCACGATGATGTTTTCAATGCTTACCAATGATTTTACACCATCTTTAAGGGTGGTTACTTCGGTTGGTGTGCTTCCCATAAGCCCATCCAGTGTATCAACAGCATGTTTTTTGCTTAAAACTTCAAGGTATTTTCCTACGAGTACAAAGGTGATGATCATCACCACTGAGTCAAAGTAGACTTCTCCTCTTTGACTGATCATGGCATAGATCGAATAGATATACGCAGAGAGTGCTCCTGATGCTACCAGTGTATCCATATTGACGATATTGTTCTTATAGCCATAGTAGGCACCTCTGAAAAAGATCCATCCAGAGTAAAAGAGCACAGGCGTAGCCAATATAAATTCAGCCACATTGAGTATGTCTTTAAATGATTGCTGAATTCCTCCAAAGTAGCCAGCATAGTGAGCAATAGCTAACCACATAATGTTCATAGACCCAAAAACTGCTACTAAGATACGGGAATAATAGGTTTTTCTTGTACTAATGGCACGTTCTTCTTGAAGTTTTGGGTCATAAGGATAAGCGTTATACCCAATAGAACGAATCGTTTCTATCATTTTAGAGAGTTTGATGACCTCTGGATCCCAAATGATCTTGGCTTTGTTGTTAGTGTAGTTGATACTGGTTTCAATGACACCATCTGTTTTATGTAGTACTTTTTCGTTCAACCATACACAGGCTGAACAGTGTATACCTTCTATAATGAGATTAATTTCACAAAGTCCATCCTCATGGGTAGTGATGTACTTGTTTTTAAACCCTTCCAGGTCAAACTTTTCCAGATCTTCATTATTTTGCATAGCAGGTTGCAGTTTGGTATCTCCAAGCTTGTCATAAAAGGTATCCAGCCCTTCAGCATTCAGGAGATGATACACACCCTGACAACCTTTACAGCAGAAAAAAAGTTGTGTCTCATTCTGCTGCTCAGCGATCATCACTTCCTCAGGAAAAGTAAGATTACAGTGGTTACATGCTATGTCTGCCAAGTGGTTGTCCTTGTGGTTTACAGGATAGGACAGTTTTGTCCTTGTGTGAATTAAGAGTTTATTTTATCTAAATATGGTTGACATACTCCCCATAGCTAAAGCAAGGGGATTCTAGTTTCAACAAGACTAGGCTACGGAAGTAGCTCTTACAGTCTCTCCTCTAAGAGCTGATGTCCCAACTCTTTTAATATTAATTGCTGCATTGACATCTCTTAAATGTTGTGCTTGGCATGATGGACAAGTCCACTCTCTTTTTTTTAAATCAAGTTCTTTTAAAACATATCCACACTCTGAGCATGTTTTGGAACTTGGATAAAATCTATCTATTTTAATAACATTTGTTTTATACTCTAAAATATTTACAAACTCGCTAAAAGCAAGATCTGATATTTTTCTTCCCCACATCATCTGCATCGCTTTCATGTTTAGATCTTCCATGAAGATGTTATCATAGTTTAACGCCAGTTGATTTGTGAGCTTATGAAAATAATCTTTTCTTGAATTGGCTATTTTGATATGAAGTTTTGCAAGTTTGCGTTTGGCTTGTTTTCTTTTCTCTGAGCCTTTTTTCTTTTTAGATAGATCTCTGTTTAGCGTTCTTAACTCTTTTAGATATTTGAGATGAAACATAGGTGATTCTACTTCTGATGTATCATCAAGCGTTAAAAAAGTTATCATCCCAAAGTCAATGCCCACGCTTTTACCTGTTGCGACACTGAGTTTGGTTTCTTTTTTATCTATGGTAATACAGATATAAAAATCTCCTAAGTTATCCCTCTTAATGATTACGGTTTTTATAGTTCCGTCTATCGGTCTTGACTTCCAGAATTTATATCTATAACCATTAAGAGAGATAACATTATCCTCTATCTTGTAGCCTACTTTGCCTTTGAGTGTGTAGGATCTGTATTTTTTGACAGCTTTAAATGTTGGCGGACCAACTCTCAGTTTAGTTTTGCCTTTTGTATAATCAAAAAACTTCTTATATGCGTTATCTATCCTTTCTGTGATGTTTTGGATTGCCTGACTTGGCACTTGTATCCAAACACTGTATTTGTCTTTCTTCTTAAGCTTAGTGAGGTGTTTTTGCAGTTGAAACTTGTTTAAATGTTTACCATATAGACGATAATACCTTTTATGAAGTGCAATACAATGGTTGTAGATTATTCCGCTAATATTTATCGTATTGTGAATATTCTTCGCTCTCTTCGTTTTATAGAGTTTGTATTTATAGGTTCTTATCATATTTTATTTTAGCTGTTTCTATTATAGATGACAAAAAATATGGCATATTGACATATTTTTTACAATGCTTTTGAAAGAACGCTTGCATCCCCATAGATAAATCTAGGGGCTTTATGCTGATTTTTGGTAAAATCCTCTATGGAATATGCACTTTTATTTACAATAATACTTTTATTTGCAGAACTTTTTGAAGCAGCTATGCAACGTTCAGAAACACTTTTGGGTGTTTTAGAAAAACTCTATGTCTATTATCAAAAAAGTATTTTTCTCTTTTTTCTGATCCAACCCGGGTTTTATATTGTCTTGTTTGTAGTCGTACTTACGGGTGTACTCAATATAAGTATGATATTTTTATTGGCACTTAAAATATTTGATCTGTTCTATAAAATAGAATTAATCAAAAAAGTATTTATAGCGCGTGAAGTTCCCCAAGAGATAGTACAAATGCTACAATGGAAAATACCTCCAATGTTTTTTTTCATGGGGGCAGGACTCTATCCTCCTTTATTGTTTTATGCATTAATGTGAGTATGATTTGACTTTTCAGCCAAAAAGGATTATAATGCGACTACTACACGTAGCATATCGTATGGCTAACGTACAATCTCCATAATGCATATTCAAAACAAGAGGAAATATGAGCGATAATAAAAAATCTTCTAATGGCAATAACGCCAACAGAAAAAACAGAACACATGTACCAGTAGACGGCTACAAAATAGAAAACCTCCAACAGCTTCCACTTACAGAACTTGTAACCATAGCAAAAGAAGTTAAGGTAGAAAACCCGAATGAATTTCAGAGAAAAGATCTTATTTTTGAAATCCTTAAATCACAAGTGAACCAAGGAGGATTTATCCTCTATACGGGTATTCTTGAAGTAATGAACGATGGTTTTGGTTTTTTACGTTCTATCGATGGAAACTTCGCTAACTCAAGTAATGACACCTATGTAAGCGGCACACAAATTAAACGATTTGCCTTGAGAAATGGTGATATCGTTACAGGTCAGGTACGTTCACCTAAAGACCAAGAGAAGTATTATGCACTTCTTAAGATCGAAGCGATTAATTACGTGGCTCCGGATAAATCAAAACAGAGACCTCTTTTTGAAAACCTTACGCCACTGTATGCAAGCGAACAACTTAAACTTGAGTATAATCCTATGAAAATGACAGGACGTGTACTTGATCTCTTTACCCCTATTGGAAAAGGACAAAGAGCACTTGTTGTTGCACCTCCTAGAACAGGTAAAACGGAATTACTTAAAGAACTTGCACATGGTGTGACACATAACAATCCGGATGCATCACTTATGGTTCTACTTGTAGATGAGAGACCTGAAGAGGTCACAGATATGCAACGTTCTGTCAAAGGTGAGGTCTATGCTTCAACATTTGACCTGCCTGCACAAAATCATGTAAGAACAGCCGAAATGGTCATAGAAAAAGCCAAAAGACGTGTAGAGATGGGTAAAGATGTGATCATCTTACTGGATTCTATTACTAGATTAGCACGTGCGTATAACACAGTCACACCAAGTTCAGGTAAAGTACTCTCTGGTGGGGTGGATGCCAATGCGCTCCATAAACCAAAACGTTTCTTTGGTGCAGCTAGAAACATAGAAGAGGGCGGTTCTTTAACTATCATTGCTACAGCACTTATAGATACGGGTAGCCGTATGGATGAAGTGATCTTTGAAGAGTTTAAAGGTACAGGTAACTCCGAAGTAGTACTTAGTCGTCATGTATCTGAAAGACGTATTTATCCTGCGATCGATGTCACGAAATCTGGAACAAGAAAAGAAGAACTGATGATGGACCCAGAAACCCTTCAAAAAGTATGGGCACTCAGAAATGCGATGCAAAACATGGAAGAGGTAGAAGGACTTAAATTCCTTTTCTCTAAAATGATGAAAACAAAAACAAATGAAGAATTCCTCTCTATGATGAACGAAGGTGCGTAGGTAACTGCAATGAAAATATGCATATTTTCATCTGAGCCGAAAGGTGAAGTTTCAGTGAAAGGAATTGTAGATGGGCTTTGCCTATCTACAAGGAGACATATATAATGCGTATCGGCGTTTTTGATTCTGGCTTGGGTGGGTTGACTGTTGTTCAAGCCATGACCCAAGTGATCAAAGGTGCTCAGATCTTTTATGTGGCAGACACCAAAAATGCACCTTATGGTGACAAGACTCCTGAACAGATACTTCAATACTCTCTTGATATCACGCAATATCTTATCGATACCCATCAAATAGATGCATTGATATTGGCATGTAATACAGCTACTTCTTCTGCCATTAAACATTTACGTGATAACTACCCTTCTCTTATTATTATCGGTACGGAACCAGGTATCAAACCGGCGATTGAACGGACAAAGACAGGTAAAATAGGGGTTCTTGCTACACCTGCTACACTCAAGGGAGATAAATATCAGCAATTAGCACAGACACTCTCTTTTCAAAAAAGTATTGATATCTATGAGCAAGCTTGTCCTGGATTGGTTGAACAGATAGAAAAAGGTGAGATAGACAGTGATGAGACAAAAGAACTACTTAAAAAATGGCTTGCACCTATGCGAGAGAATAATGTGGACACCATTGTACTAGGATGTACGCATTATCCACTTGTAGGGAAAAGTATCGAAAACATTATGGACTGTAGTGTGAATCTTATACATACAGGGGAAGCCATCTCCAAACATTTATTAACATTAGGTACCCAAAAAGGGCACCTCAATGAGGGTGACTTGCAGATACATATTCATACTACGGGTGAAATTCAAGTACAAATTATAGACAGCATTATTGAATCCTATGAAAATATACATATCATAGAAATCTAGAGTCATTAAAATGCTTTATTTATATTTTTTTATACTTGCTACTTAACTATACATTAGTTAAAGTTATTTTCAATTATATTTTTATAAAAAACGGCTACTATAAACTTATCTATGTTAGAATACTTTTATACGGTTTTTCTGTATATAAAAAGCCTAATTTGTTGTGAAGCAAGTGCAGAAAGTTATGGGACTCAGAAGCTTGGTCAATGAGTTTGCCAGACTACCAATCAGAGGATAAAAAATGAAAAATTTGTTAGAGAGCATTGCTATTTTGCTTGTTGGACTTTTGTCTATAGGTGTCGTATATTTAATCGTACAGTATAACTCGATAGACGATCAAGACTACATAGAGCCATTAGATAAGACTGCATATGAGATGCCAACGGCTGCAGAATTAGAAGAAGATGATGATCTTGATGACGATGATGATATCGATGCGGATGAGGATATTGATCTAGAGGATGAGGAGTAGAAGTAGATCAGGACTTACTTTACAGTAGTCCTACCGCCTCTCTTACTTTAGACATTTTGGCATTTGCAATGGCTTTGGCTTTTTTAGCTCCATCTGCCAAAATGTCATTTACTTCATCCATATGGCTGAGGTAGTACTCACGTTTTTCTCTTGCTTCTCCCAACTCTTCCCAGATCAACTCTTTGAGATATTTTTTGAAATGGCCATACCCTTCTTTACCACTTTTGTAACGAGCTTGTAGTTCAAGTTTCTGTGCATCATTCAAAAAAAGTGAAGCAAGGGCATAGATGTTGTCTCCCTCATACTCTAAAGGTTCACCTAGGGGAGTAGAAGATGAGATGATCTTATTACATCTTTTTTGCAGGGGTTTCTCATCCATAAAAAGGTCAATGGCATTACCATAACTCTTACTCATTTTTTGTCCATCAATACCAGGAATAGTGGCTACATCTTCCTGTACAAGATGCTCAGGTAGTGTAAAGACCTCTCCATACTCATTGTTGAATTTTATCGCGATATCTCTTGTCATTTCAACATGTTGGATCTGGTCTTTCCCTACAGGTACTTTCTGGGTATCTACCATAAGTATATCTGCTGCCATTAGTACTGGATAAGAAAAGAGTGCATGATTGGCGGGAATTCCTTTGGCTACCTTGTCTTTGTAAGAGTGTGCACGTTCTAGCAGTCCCATAGGAGTGAACTTTGAAAGGATCCAGTAGAGTTCAAGTACTTCAGGCATATCACTTTGCACCCAGAATGTTGTTTTTTCAGGGTCGATCCCAACTGATAGATAGTCAACAGCAGCATCTATAGTGTGTTGCTTAAGTGTCGCTGCATCTTTTGAAGTTGTTAATGAGTGGTAGTTGGCGATAAATGTAAAAAGTTCATGTTCTTCTTGAAGTTCAACCATAGGCTTCATCGCACCAAAATAGTTCCCTATATGAAGTTTCCCTGAAGCTTGTATTCCTGTAAGTACACGCATGTGTCATCCTAAAATAATTTTAGGAGATTATAGCAAAGTGTAAGTAAAAAACCTATTCGTCATCATCAAAACGTTCGCCACGTTTTCGTGCAACAATGTCCAAAGGGACACCTTCAAAGTCAAATTTACTTCGAAGGAAATTTGCCAAGTAACGCTTGTAGGAAAAGTGTATGAACGTAGGTCTATTACTAATGAGTGCAATTTTTGGCGGTTTTGTTTCATATTGTGTAGCAAATTTGATATTGACGACTGCACCATTATGTGTCGGTACATGGTGTCTTCTTATCGCTTCACGGATGGTATCATTCAGTTCAGAAGTAGGGATACGTTGTGTATACCGTTTATATATCTCTGTGACCTGGTCAAGTATCTTGTTGACACGCAGTCCTGTTTTTGCTGAGATAGTAATAAGCGGTGCGTAGTGTAAAAACTTCATCTCATCTCGTATCTCTTCTACTACTTCCTCATAGGTCTTCTCTTCATTGATGTCCCATTTATTGACAACGATAAGACAAGCCAACTTGTATTTTTCTATAAGTCCGGCAACCCTCTCATCAAGTTCTGTCACACCTGCAGTGGCATCGATCATCAGTAAAACCAGGTTTGCTTTTTCCAGCATTTCTGTGGTACGTGTCAGTGCATACTTCTCAATACCGACAATTTTACTTCTTCTTCGTATACCTGCCGTATCGACAAAGGTGATCTTGTAGTCATTGTGCTCTATCATTTCATCAATAGGATCAATGGTAGTTCCTGCGACATCAGAGACGACTGAACGCTCTTCACCTAACAGTGCATTGAGCAGTGAACTTTTTCCTGTGTTAACACGACCAATGATAGCCACTTTGATCTCATTATCAATTTCTTCTTTTTTGACACTGTTAATATCGCGAACGATCTCATCAAAAGGGTCCATCTCTGTATCTTCGACAAGTTCAAGTCCTTCAGGTTCTTCTTCATGCTCAGGGATCAACTCTTCAAGCCATGCATAGAAGTCATTAAAATATCGGTTGTGACTTACAGACATAGGAAAAGTTGCATCCGCACCGAACTCTAAAAATTCCCAGTAACGTTCTTCTTCTTTGTCATTATCGATCTTATTGACAACAAGAGCAAGCGGTTTACCCATGGCTTGAAGTTTGTAGAAAAGTTCCCTGTCTTCTTCTGATGGTAATGTTTTACCGTCTACCATAAAAATAATGATATCTGCCATATCTGCAGCTTTCAATGCAAACTCGGCTACTTTGGAAAAGAGTTCAGAAGAGTAATCTATCCCTCCGGTATCGATCACTTCGAAGTCACGGTTCCCTGAAATGGTTACGATACGTTTTTTAATATCTCTTGTGGTCCCTGAAAGATCAGCCGTGATGGCATCTCTTTGTCTTGCCAAACGGTTAAAGAGTGAACTCTTCCCTACGTTTGGTCGGCCTAATATGGCTACTTTTTTTAGTTCTTGCATAAATATAATCTTTCTTAATAATTATTAGAATTATAGCACATTTTCTTCAGGCATCTGTTCCACATAAATAGACTGCGAAGGGAAAGCAAAAGCAGATCCGTTATCTTCAACGATCTTCATGATCTTTAAATGGATATCTTCTCGTATATTCAAATATCGTTCCCAGTTAGCCGTATTGGTAAATGTATAGATGAAAATATTCAGCGCGGAGTCTCCAAAAGATTCAAAATTAACGAGTAAGGTCTCTTTTTGCGAGATCTTCTCATGGCTGTGCAACATATCTCTGATCTCTTGTACAATGGCATTCATCTGCTCTGAAGTGGTATCATAAGTTACACCAATACGCATTTTAATTCTACGGACACCTCTACGGGAAAAATTTTCTATAGGGGAATTGGATACGATCTGATTAGGAACTGTGATAAGTGATTTTTCAAATGAACGTATCTTGGTTGTACGCATGCCGATGTCTTCAACAGTACCTTCAACATTTCCTACTTTGATCCATTCACCGATACGTATGGATTTATCTGCCAGCAAGGAAAAAGAGCCAAACAAGTTTGAAGCAGTATCTTTTGCAGCAAGTGCAAAGGCAAGACCACCAAGTCCAAGAGAAGCAACCAGTGCAGTCACGTTGATTCCCCATATCTGTAGCATAGCACCTAATCCTATAGCACCTATAAGTACTTTGACTATTTTAAGTATAAAATTCCCCATCTCTTGGGCGAGATCAGGATTGAATTTTTCAGTTGCGAGATGAAACACACTGCGAAGTGCCTCTGCCAGAGAGATGAATGCCCAGAAGATATTGAAGATAACAAGTGTATTGAGCATATTTTTAACAAATGTGGTCTCTTTGAATATCAATGCAAAAAAGAGATGCAGACCTACTATAATAAATGCAAAACGTATAGGTCCTTTGAGTGCAGAGATGATCTTGTCATCATAATAATTATTGGTTAAACGTGCCAGTTTATGCATCGTTCCTATAAAGATATAAGTAAAAAATCTTCTTAAACCTAAAAAAAATAGAAAAACAGCGATCGCTGCAAAAAGATTGAGTAGTGGAATGTCTAAAAAGGTATGTGCCAATATAGGAAATCTTTCATAAACGGGGATGAGGAATGTTTGTACGGTTCCATCAATATTCATGGAAAGATCATCAATGACATTTAGATCGATCGTTATATTTAAGTCACTGTTATTTGTTTCAGTTGTTGGTGCTGTTGGCATCTTTTTGTTATCCTTCAATTTTAAAGATATAATTATAGTAAAATTTGATATAAACTCAGTAAAAAAAGGGTAGATGTGTTAAAAAGAATTTTTATACTAGTTAGTTTAATTGCACTGTTTGGAAGTTTTGCTTCAGCGAAGGTGACACAGTTGAATTACAAAGCAACCTTTGGGATATTTGGTACAGTGGGAACCATTAAGAACACGCTGACACAGAACGATAAAACCTATCAGATCGAAACAACGGTCATCGTAGAAGGATTGGCAAAAGTACTTATGCGTAATCCAACGGAACATTATGTCTCTAAAGGACATATGGAAAATGGATTGATGGTCAGTGACTCATATACGATGGTCAGTACCAAGAAAGATAAAAAAGTAAGTAAAGAGTATCATATCAATCACAAAGAGAAGTATGTGACAAAAAGATATAGAAAATGGCGTAAAGGCAAGTTGACAGAAGATCGTTCTGAAAAACTTAAGTTCTATGCAAAAGATGATCTTTTAACACTCTATTTTAATTTAGGTACTGCGGTAAAGGAAAAAGGTAAAACATATATGTTCACTGCTGTAGGTCTTGAAAAACAAGATGGTAAAGTACAGATCACGGCACCCAGCG
>NZ_JBATIY010000057.1:0-3667 GCF_049668085.1 Sulfurovum sp.
TTGATGAAGCCAGTGCAAAACTACAAAAAAAAGGTGTAGAGGCTGCTACACTTGAAAACCTTCAAACACTTTTTTCAGCTTTAAAAGAAGCCAATGCCAAATTAGAAGCTTCAAAAGCAGAACAGAACAGTATGTCTAAACTTTTTGGGCAATATATGCGTGAAGGGAAAGATATTACTGAGCTTAAAGCAAAAGTAGATGCCAATAAAGAAGCGATGGTACCTCTTCAAGAGAAGGCCAGAGAAGCGGAAGAAGCACTCTATAACATAGCACTTGCAATGCCAAATTTTCCGGATGACACAGTACCAGAAGGTGAAGATGAAGAGGATAATGTAGAACTCCGTAAAGTCTTAGAGCCCAAAAGTTTCTCTTTTGAGCCTAAAGAACACTGGGCGTTAGCAGAGCAAAATGGATGGATAGATTTTGAGCGAGGTGTAAAACTTGCTAAAAGTCGTTTCTCTGTACTACGGGGTGAGGCGGCAAGGCTTGAAAGAGCACTTATAAACTTCTTTCTAGACACGAATGCTACAAAAGGTTTTGAAGAGCTTTGCGTGCCGTTTATGAATAATTCTGCGATGCTCCAGGGAACAGGACAATTACCTAAGTTTGAAGATGATCTTTTTAAAATAGATGACGAAGATCTTTATCTTATTCCTACGGCTGAAGTACCATTGACCAATATGTATCATGATGAGATACTTACAGAGAAAGAACTTCCAGTACTGATGACGGGTTATACACCATGTTTTAGAAAAGAAGCAGGATCTGCTGGACGTGATACGCGTGGTATGATACGTCAACACCAGTTTGATAAAGTAGAGATGGTAGCTATCGCCCATCCGGATAAATCGGATGAAGTATTTGAAATGATGGTACAAAATGCTTCCGATATACTTACTGCACTTGGTCTTCCTCACAGAGTTGTAGAACTTTGTTATGGTGATCTAGGTTTCTCTGCGGCTACGACGATAGATTTGGAAGTTTGGCTCCCTGGACAAAACCAATACCGTGAGATCTCTTCTATCTCTAACACAAGAGACTTCCAGGCAAGACGCGCAAAGATCCGTTTCAAAGATGGTAAGAAAAACAGATTTGTACATACACTTAACGGCTCAGCACTTGCTGTAGGACGTACGATAGTGGCTATTATGGAGAATTATCAGAATGAAGACGGGACGATAGAGATACCAGAGGTACTTAAAAAGTATATGTAGATCCAGAAGTAGGGAAACAGCATATGCCTATTTCCCTACAACTAGTTTAAATAGTCTTAGAACTGTCACTATGACGTGACTTTAACTTTCCTTCCATACTCAAATAAGAGTTTAAAGCACCGATATAGGCTCTAGCAGAAGCTAACATAGTATCTATGTTCAAACCATGACCTATGATGGCAGGTTCACCGTTAAATGAGACCTTAACAGTCACATTTGCCAAGGCATCTTTTCCTTGACTAACTGATTTTACCTTATAGTCCATCAACTGGCCGTCATATCCTGAGATTCTGTCTATGGTCTTAAATACAGCATCAATCGTACCTTCACCTATACCTGCATCTATGATCTCACTTCCATCTTTTTTGATACTGACTGCTGCAGATGGTACCCCATTGGAGCAATCCATTAATTGCAATGAGATCAACTCAAATATTTTAGGTGCCGAAGTCATTTCATCAGTGACTAAGGCCCTTAAGTCATCATCGTAGATATCTTTCTTTCTATCTGCCATTGTTTTGAAACGCTCAAAAGATGTATTTAATGCTTCATCATCCAAGATAAACCCTAATTTACTCAACTTATCTTTAAATGCTGCACGTCCAGAGTGTTTACCCAATACCAACGTATCATCCATATCTAAACCGATGTCTGCAGGAGAGATGATCTCAGATGTCTCTTTATTTTTTAACATACCGTCTTGATGTATACCACTTTCATGTGCAAAAGCATTTTTACCTACGATAGCTTTATTTGGTTGAGGTTCTATACCTGTGATGTTGGCTATCAAACGAGAACTAGGATAGATCTCTTTTGTGTTGATATTTGTCTTATACTCTGCAAAAACATCAGAACGTGTTTTTAATGCCATGACGATCTCTTCTAAAGCAGCATTTCCAGCTCTTTCACCTAAACCGTTGATCGTACACTCTACCTGTCTTGCACCATTGATAACGGCTTCTAACGAGTTTGCTACACCTAAGCCCAAATCATTGTGATTATGCACTGAAATGATCGCTCTACCTTTGGTATATTCACTCATCTCTTTGACCATAGCGCCGATCTCAAAAGGAAGTCTAAATCCAACGGTATCTGGTAAGTTAATGGTACTTGCACCTGCGTCTATGACAGCGTCAGAGATCTCTTTCATGAAGCCGATATCTGAACGGCCTGCATCTTCACAGGAGAACTCTACATCATCTACGAACGTGCGAGCATACTCTACTGCTCTTACTGCTCTTTTGATCACTTCATCAGGACTCATTTTTAACTTGTGTTCCATATGTATACTAGATGTGGCGATAAAAGTATGGATACGCTTCATCTTAGCTTTAGAGATGGCTTCACCTGCAGCCTTCACATCTGAGTCTATAGCTCTGGCCAAAGAACAAACAGTTGAATTTGTGACCCTTTGCGATATTTTGTCGATAGCGTCAAAGTCTCCTGGACTTGCTGCTGCAAATCCTGCTTCAATGATATCTACACCCAAACGTTCCAACTGTGCAGCGATCTGGATCTTCTCTTCTGTGTTCATAGAAGCCCCCGGGCTCTGCTCACCGTCTCTTAATGTTGTGTCAAATATTTTAATAATATCTTGGCTCATTTTATTACCTTGTTATGTAAAAGCGATATACGCTATAAATTGTCTTATTCTACCTAAATTGTAGTTATTAGAAACTAATTATGTTTATATTGTGTAAAAAGGGTGTGGATTGTTAAACGATTAGAGTGCGAGCAGCAGCAGGAGAGAGCTGTCTTTAGTGAAAATAGTATGTTGGCTTATGATAGTTTTCATAATCTCTCCTTTGAATTTTGAGTATTATACTCTATTTGAAAATAAAATACAAGGGATAATAATTATCTTTTAAAGACTAGCCCTTCATAAATTAAGTGTTTGTACTCCATACAGAGGTCAATAAAGTATATAATCTCACTAATATGCAAATGCAATTAGTCGTATTTACATATGAATTATTGATCTGTATCTTCTGCTTCTGCTTCGGCAGCAGCTCTTGCTTTTGCTTTAGCAATTTTGTCACCATGTGCCAAACGACTCTCTAGGTTATTTTCTTTTTCATAGTCTTCAATAATTTGACGTACTTTTTTACCTTCGATCACTTCAACATCTAAAAGTACCGCCGTCATATTTTCTATGGCTTGATGATACTCATTAAGTGTCTTCTTCACATACGTGTAACGTTCATTGAGGGTAGAACGGATATAGTTATCCATATCTTCTGCCATTTTTTCACTATAGTCTGTAGATACTGCTCCAGCACCTAAAAATGAGTTTTGACTTCGTGAGAGAACCATAAGCCCTGCCACATCAGTCATACCGTATACTGATATCATGTCTTTTAAGATAGCAGTTGCACGGTCAAGGTCATTACCCGCACCGGTACTGATCTCACCTATGAAAACCTCTTCAGCTGCACGACCACCGAGTAGTACAT
>NZ_JBATIY010000058.1:0-7811 GCF_049668085.1 Sulfurovum sp.
TGACTTCTGTGATCTGAGCTAAATTTGTTGCATCATGCTCTAAAATAAAATCTATCTGAAATGGGATGGGCAGTTCCAGAAGTGTCTCAGCTTTTAGTTTTACTGGAAGAGAATCAAGGTAGGTAAAAAACTTCTCAACATCTTGATGTTTTACTTCTTCGAGATAATCTGCCATATCCGCATCATTGATATGATTACTACTTTTGACACCATTTTGTAATTTTTGCAGATAAAGATCTATCGCTTTGATGTCCATAAGTCTGGCCTAATGATAAATTTGCTTATTTATTACGTTCTATTATTCGTTTATCTTCTCTTTGATCTCTTTGGCAATGGCAGAGATCTTGGTGATTTTCTGTGTATTGCTTAAACTTTCATCTAAAAGTATTTTCACAAATGCAGAACCTACGATAACACCATCAACACCTTGGGCTTTCTCTTTGGCAGTGTTTTGATCTACACCAAACCCTACATAGACAGGGGTATCTGTAAATTCTTTGATATCTGTGATAATAGGCTGTAGATCTTCACTTTGTCCAGAACCAGTGATACCCGCATACGCTACAAGATAGATGAACTTTTGTGCATCTGTGACGATCTGCTCTATACGCTCTTTAGTATCGGTGGGAGCAATGAAGTCTATCAGGCTCAATCCAGCTGCCTCTATGGCCGGTTTGTATGGCTTAGCTTCTTCGAAAGGCAGATCTGGGATGATGAAACCGTTGACCCCTGCTTTATTTGCTTCAGTGATGAAAGTATCTAATCCTCTATGATAAAAAGGGTTGAAATATCCCATCCATAAAGTGTCTATATGTGGAGCAATTTTTGCTGAAGCTTCAAAGAGATGGTCAAGCTTAAAACCATTTTCCAAGGCTTTGAGATTTGCTTTTTCAATGACAGGACCATCTGCAACAGGGTCAGAAAAAGGCATACCCAATTCAAGTGTATCAACACCTGCTTCAGCTAAAGCCAAAGCAGCATCAACTGTAAAATCCAATGAAGGAAAACCGGTAGTAATATATGCAACTAAATTTTTCAATGTGGGCTCTTTTATGTCAATATGTAATATATTTTTGTTATTATACATTTTTTAGATAAAATGAGTAAAAATTATATCATGTATTTAGGATGACTATGAGTATTCATACCCCCAAAATAGAAAAAAAAGTAACTTTAACGACCATTTCAAAGATGAAAGGTACTGAACCTATTACCATGGTGACAGCCTATGATGCACTTTTTGCACAGCTATTTGATGGTGAAGTAGAGATGATACTTGTTGGAGACAGTCTTAATATGAGTTTTCTAGGAAAAGAAGATACGCTTTCTGCAACCATGGATCAAATGATCTATCACACACAGGCAGTCTGCAATGGGGCTAAATTACCCTTGATCGTACTTGATATGCCTTTTGGTACTTACACATCACCTGAAATTGCAATCAGAAATGCAACAAGAGTCTATCAGGAGACCAATGCCCAAGCAGTAAAAGTTGAGGGTGGAAAAGAGAGAGCACCTATTGTTGAAGCTCTGACACAAAACTCCATTGCAGTGCTTGGTCACATAGGCCTTATGCCACAGTTTATACGCAGTGATGGTGGTTATAAGATACGCGGAAAAGATCAAGAGGATATCGATGCATTGGTTGAAGATGCAAAAGCACTTGAAGCGGCGGGGGCATTTGCCATCGTAGTTGAAGGGGTAAAAGAAGCAGCAGCTAAAGCCATCACAGAAGCAGTCTCAGTACCGACCATAGGGATCGGTGCAGGAAATGTGACAGATGGACAGGTACTTGTCTGGAGTGATATGTTCGGATTTTTTGAAGCCTTTAAACCAAAATTTGTTAAGCAGTATTTTGATGGGGCAAAACAGGTACGTGAAGGACTTGAAGCCTATCGTAATGAAGTTAAATCTAGAGAATTTCCGAGCTCGGAGTATACGTATTAATGGAACGTATGGTTGAGATAGAACGTTTTGATGATGAAATCTCTTACGAAGTGACACTTCGTCCCAGTTCATGGGATGAGTATATCGGTCAGGAGAAGATCAAAAAGAATCTAAAGGTATTTATAGAGGCAAGTAGAAAAAGAGAAGAAGCGCTGGACCACATCCTCTTTTTTGGACCTCCTGGTTTAGGGAAGACGACCATTGCGAACATTATCTCTACAGAGATGGGCGCAAATATTAAAACCACTGCTGCACCGATGATAGAAAAAGCAGGAGATCTCGCAGCACTCCTGACCAACATTGAGGAGGGTGATATACTCTTTATAGATGAGATCCATCGTATGTCTCCGGCTATAGAGGAGATACTCTACCCAGCCATGGAAGATTTCCGTTTAGATATCATTATCGGTTCTGGCCCTGCCGCACAAACGGTCAAGATAGACCTTCCACGTTTTACACTTATCGGAGCTACGACAAGAGCAGGGATGCTATCTAACCCACTTAGAGAACGTTTTGGGATGCACTTTAGAATGCAGTTCTATACACCGATTGAATTATCGCAGATCGTTGCACAGGCTTCTCACAAATTGGATAAACCGGCTCAGGAACACGCTGCTACTGAAATAGCACGAAGAAGCAGGGGAACGCCGCGTATTGCGCTTCGTCTGCTTAAACGTGTAAGAGATTTCTCTGAGGTTGCCAATGAAGAGGAAGTAACACTGAAAAGAGCTCAGTATGCATTGGATGAACTGGGTGTCAATAACTTAGGTTTTGATGAACAGGATATACAGCTTTTGGAACTGCTTGTCTCTGCAAAAAACAAACCTATGGGACTGAGTACCATAGGTGCAGCACTCAGTGAAGATGAAGGAACGATCGAAGATGTCCTGGAGCCGTATCTTATTGCCAACGGTTATATTGAAAGAACAGCTCGTGGTCGTATAGCCACACAAAAGAGTTATGAACATTTTAAACTCGGCGGGTTGAAGGACGGACTTTTTGATAACGAATAAAAGTATCACGATCACACTACTATTCATGCTTTCACTTATAGGGGCTTATAGCATCTATAAACCTTTTTTACTTTCGATTGTGGTTGCGATGTTACTCACGATGGCAACCTATAACCTGACAAAAAAACTCATTCAGCACTTTAATTCCAGAAAGCTGAGTGCTATTATCACTTCAATGCTTTTGATACTGATACTTTTTGCACCGATCGTCTATATGGCAACGATAGGGGTAGGCTACATCTCCCAATTGGATGTGGCAACCATCAATGAAGTGACTTCGGCAATTAAAACGTTTACTGAAAAGATACCGTATGTCAAAGAGTGGAGTGAGATAGGGTTAAGTGATCAAAAGATCTCTGAGTATATTCAGGAGTCAACATCGTACATGACAACAGCAGGAAGTGCAGGGTTGGGATTTGTCAAAAATATGTTCCTTGTTCTTGTTTTTTATTTTATTATTAATTTCTATGGAGAAGGTTTTTTTGATCTGATACGTGCGCTTATGCCTGTGAGTAGGATGAAGAGCGCCAAGATGATACATGAGGTCTCTTCTACGATGGAAGTGGTTTTTTATTCTATTGTCGTGACAGCCATTTTTGAAGGCTTTCTTTTTGGGATCATGGTAAGTTACTTTGGGTTTAATGGACTGCTTTTTGGTGTGATCTATGGTTTTGCATCCTTGATCCCTATTATTGGAGGTGCTATCGTCTGGATACCTGTGGCACTTTACTCTTGGAATAATATGGATGCAAATACGGCTATCTTTATTACGACATACTCGATTGTGGTGATCGCTATCATTGCAGATACATTCATTAAACCGGTGATCATCAAAGTGATCAAGGAAGATCTGTTGAAAAGCACGATCGAGATCAATGAGATCGTTATATTCTTCTCAATTATAGCAGGGATGAGTACTTATGGATTTTGGGGAATGATATTGGGTCCTGCGATCACATCATTTTTGATTGCGATTACTAAAGTATATATAGATTATAATCATAAAGAACAAAGTAAAATGACTACTTAAGGTAGACAAGGAAGACATCATTATAAAAATACTCATTATAGAAGATGATCCAGAATTAGCACTCATCTTAACGAATTACCTTACAAAGTATGATATGGAAGTGATAGGTGCGGAGGATCCTTATATAGGGCTTTCGCTCTTAACGCAGCATGCATTTGATCTTGTTATTTTAGATCTGACCTTACCAGGCATGGATGGACTGGAAGTCATTCAAAAAATACGTGAGATCAGCAATATCCCTATTATTATCTCTTCAGCAAGAGATGACATTACTGACAAAGTGATCGGTATGGAACGTGGTGCTGATGATTATATGCCAAAACCTTATGATCCTAGAGAACTTGTAACACGTATCAAAACGATCTTAAGACGTACGCATAGTGTAGAGGAAAAAGAACCCGAAGTAGAAGCACTTTTCGTTGCAGATCCTAGTGCAAGAGAGATCAGGTTCAAAGGAAAGTCATTAGAACTTACTGCAGCAGAGTATGATATCTTAGGTATGCTCTTACAGCACAAAAATGGTTCTGTTTCACGAGAACAACTTTTGTATGAAAGTGAACATATTGATGATGACAGTTCTGTTAAAAATATTGATGTGATAATCTCACGCATACGACAGAAGATCGCGAAGATAGACCCTAACAATGTCTACATTAAGCCTATTCGTGGTGTAGGATACCTTTTAACTGACAGAGTATGAGAAACTTATCTGTAACCACCTTTATACATATTCTTTTTTCTGTAGCGATCTCTATTTTGATCGCTACATTTATGCTTTTTCTCTCCTGGGATAAAGATCGACATAAGATCGAAGAGTATAAACGTTACCAACTTATCTCCATCACTTTTCTCTCAAAACTACAGCTTAATCCAGGAAAAGAAGCCTTAGATGCACTCTATAAAGACCTACGTGTAAAAGCAATCTCAAAAAAGAAAACCATCGAAATAAAAAAACAGATCGAATCAGAAGGTAATACAGTATTTACAGGAGGGTCTGCACTAGGTCAGGTAAGAGTATTTGAAATTGAAGATGAACACTATATTTATGTTCAGCGTATGAAGCACAATCTTTTACTTCAAGATGACAGACCTGAAAAGTATTATTTTGAAATAGCTATAGCTTTGGGTATTTTTCTTATTGGGGTACTTATTGTACTCTACCTGGCTGTTTTAAGAAAACTCTATCCGCTCAAAAGATTACACAAACAGATACAACGCTTTGCCCAGGGTGATATGAAGACACGCATCACCTATCTGTATGATGATGAGATAGGAAAGATCGCCAAAAGTTTTGATGATGCTATTGTGCATATCAATAACTTGAGCAAGTCTAAAAACCTTTTTATGCGTAACTTGATGCATGAACTTAAAACACCTATTACTAAAGGGCGTATTGTTGTTGAAATGATTGAAGACGAGGCAAGAAAAAAGATACTTATTCGTGCCTTTGAACGGATGAATGAACTTATCTCAGAACTTGCAGAGATAGAAAGGGTGACAACACAAAGTTTCGAACCTAACTTTGAATATGTGATGCTTGATGAGGTGCTGCGAAGAAGTCAAGAACTTTTGATGGTGAGTAAAGAGAGTATTACCATAGATGTTAAAAATATAGCATTAGCCACAGATGTCAAACTGCTTTCCCTAGCCATTAAAAACTTACTGGATAATGGTATAAAGTACAGTAAAAACAAACATGTGGAAGTTAGATCTGTAGGTGATGGTCTGGAGATAAGCTCTCAAGGTGAAAAGCTTCAACATCCATTGTCTTATTATATAGAGCCTTTTTCTCAAGAAGAAAAAAGAAGTTCCGGTTTTGGATTGGGACTTTATATCGTACATAGTATTTTAGAAAAATTGGGTTGTGGATTAGACTATAAATATGTAGATGGAAACAATATCTTTATTATAAAGGCAGGAGATGCCTGCCGTTTTAGTTAATTGAACCCATGATGAGTACCTAGGTTACTCAAAGGGTTCAATCCTTAAGTGACTCCGATATAAGTTCTAATGGATTTTTGAAGATAGTCTCTACTTCTGCATTGTTCATCGCTTCACTGAGTTGCATTCTACATGCAGAACACTCTGCACTCACGTAATGTGCTTTGGTCTCTTTGATCATGGCTGCCTTTGGTTTTCCTGCAGCCTCAGCAAAATGAAATTTCTCTGTTTGCATCGTTACACCACCAAAACCACAACAACGGTTAGGATCACTCATCTCCACCATAGGGTAGTTAGGTGCCAGAAGATTACGGGGCTGCTCGTAAATACCCTGTACTTTTCTTGCATGGCAAGGGTCATGGTAGGTAACGGCTTCATCAAACTTTTTACCCTTCTCTTTGAGTATTTGTTGCAAGTCTGTGTTGTCATCCAGCCATGCTGTGGCCATATAGATCTTCTCAGCTACTTTTTTTGCACGTGCTTCCCACTCTGGCATATTGTGATTTTTGAAAAAGACTTCCCAGTCATGTGTGATCATTGCTGAACAAGTCGCCTCAGGGATGAGCATGGCATCACACTCATACATAAAGCTTTCAAAGTATTCTATGTTTTTCTTGGTCATATATTCAACAGAACTCATATCACCTGTAAAATAAGCAGGTGCACCACAACAAAGTTGTTTTTTGGGGATAAATACATCAATATTCAGTTCTTTGAGTATGTGAACCAAACTGTCACCGATCCCTGTGTAATTATAGTTTGCCAAACATCCTATAAATAGGGCTATGCGTGTGTTCTTTTTTTCCTGAATAGGTGCAGGGATCTCTTCAGGATAGCTGTTTAAAAAGCTGGTTTTAGCCATAGACGGAAGCAGTCTTCCTTTTTTGACCATAGGCAGGGAAAATCTTGCACGTAGCCCTCTGTCTTTGTCATCTTGTGCCAAAGCACAGGTTTTAAACATGTATCCGAACTTCATCGCAAAGTCCATGATCTTGCGGTTACGCAACAAGAAGAAGAATCCGCGTTTAAACCATGCGATACCAAACTTGTCTGCGATGTCCGCACGCACTTCTTCAATGATCATATCTGTGGCCAATGAGTTAGGGCAGACATCGACACAGTTGGTACACAAAAAACAACTTTCAAAGATGTGTTTAGCGTTTTTGTCCAACTCTAAATGTCCTTGTTGATATGCACCCAAAAGTTCTATGAATCCACGTGGAGATGTTGTCTCATCCGGGTTAACCTGGTGGATCGTACATACGGGGATACATTTTCCGCATTTGATGCAGTCATCACTTGTTTCAGAAAAGTTAAAAATTTCTTCTATATTTTTACTCATAATACCTCTTAAACTGTTTTCGAAAAGCTCTTTTTGCTCTGTGCATATTTATTCATGTATGCATCAAATGGCATGGCGATGTTACGGATGAGCAGGGTACCGGTAGTACTTACGGTTATCTTATCCTCTGTGATACTAACCAAGTCGGCTTCAACAAACTCCTGCAGTGCTTCCAATGCATCTGCAAAGTATGTTTTGAAGTCTATGTTATGTTCCGTTTCTACTCTTTTCATATCGATGGAAAAGTTTGCCATAAGTTCCATGATAACCGCTTTACGAAGGAAGTCATCATCACTAAGATTAACGCCTCTCTCAAAAGGAAGTTTTCCAGCATCAAGTGCCGCTTCATAGACCTTCATATCTTTGGTATTCTGCGCATAATATCGTGCACCCTCACCAATACTGGTAAGGCCGATTCCTACAAGGTTGGCACCGCCTTTGGTCGTATATCCTTGGAAGTTTCGGTGAAGTTCACCTTTTTCAATGGCTCCAAAAAGTTCATCTTCAGGTTTCGCAAAGTGGTCCATACCTACCATTT
>NZ_JBATIY010000059.1:0-13785 GCF_049668085.1 Sulfurovum sp.
CAACAGATCTTGCTACATTCATTAAACCAGAGATCATTTTGGGCAATACCTATCATTTATATCTTCGTCCCGGGGACGATACTATCAAAACAATGGGGAAATTACATGGGTTTACCAAATATCCTAAAAGCTTTCTCACGGATAGCGGCGGATTCCAGGCTTTTTCACTTTCAGATAATGTCAAGATAGATGAAGGTGGTATCACTTTTAGAAGCCATATAGATGGAAGTAAACACTATTTTACACCTAAAAAGGTTATAGATATACAAAACAATCTAGGTTCAGACATCATGATGATACTTGATGATCTGGTTGCCCTACCCGCTACACAAGAGCGTATCAAAGCAAGTATTGAGCGTACAACTCGCTGGGCGCAGGAATCGGTAGATTATCACCGAGAGAATCAAAAGAAAGGTATTGGTGTAGATCAAAATATCTTTGCTATCATTCAAGGCGGCACAGACAAAGCTTTCCGTGAGAAGTCAGCTAAAGAGCTATGTAGTATGGATTATGATGGGTTTGCCATTGGCGGACTCAGTGTTGGAGAAGCGAACCAAGATATGTATGACACTGTAGAGTGGACCACACAGTTCATGCCTGAAGATAAGCCTCGTTATCTGATGGGAGTGGGAACACCGGAAGATCTGGTAGAAAATGTGGCACGCGGTGTAGATATGTTTGACTGCGTGATGCCTACTAGGAATGCAAGAAATGGTACACTTTTTACAAGTTTTGGAAAAGTAAATATCAAAAAGGCACAATATACAACTGATGAAGGGCCTATTGATCCTGAATGTGACTGCATGGTATGCCAAACATATTCTCGTTCTTACATGAGACATCTTTTCCGGGCAAAAGAGATCACATATTTTAGATTAGGAACGATCCATAATCTTTATTACTATCTTAATCTCATGACACAGATGAGAGAGGCTATAGAAGAAGAAAGGTTTGATGAATTTAAAGCCGAATTCTATGAGAAACGAAAGTGAGTAATATATACTTTGTATAATAGGAACTAACCCATTATCTTTTTATAGATAATCTGAGAACTATATTGTTATCTTTTGTAATTTCTTCTGTGACCTTTGCCTCTAATGAAGGTTTACCTGTAATAAGTGAACCTTTAAGTGTATTTAATATATGAAAAAAGTTTTTATTAAAGGGTGTGATAATTTCTTTTATTTTTTTATGTCTGATTACTTCTATGATATTTTTAATGCAATGCATATAATATATTTTATTAATGGCTCTTTGAATTCGATAGTCTTTCATGATCTCAATATTTCTTATCCATACTTCTTTGTCTATTTCTAGCAAATATACTAAGTTTTGAATAAACTCTATCTCATGTTTTATTTTTTGTTTATATTTTTCGCACTCGAGGGAAACACACTCTTCAATATCATTTTCATACTGCTTTAAAATACGATGTAGGTATTTGTCGTCGAGTGAGCTATTTTCAAAGTTATGTATATAGGATGGCTTTTTTTCATAATCATTGTCTATATCTTTGAGGATCTCCAAAGCTACCATGAGATAAATATATTTATCTTCTTTTGAATATCTGTAAGTAACACCATGATTTGATATTGTTACACGTGGTCCTACATATTCTACTTTTGACATAAGATCTACCTTTATTTAAATTATAAATTATTATAACAGTAAATTATTTAAACTACTGATAAATAAGAGTGAAAATATAATATTAAATACTATTAACGTTTATATGGTACTTTTGCAGAAGGTGTCTCTTTGGATGTATCTGCCAGGTGTGTATCTTGATCATCGAAAAATATGTCAGCTCCAAACGCTTTGATCACTTCATATTTTTGTACGCCACCCTGGAAGAAAGCTTCATCCACACGTACACCCCACCCCTCTAATGTTCCCAATACTCTTTCATGTGTCGAGAAATTTCTGGCTGTTACAAGCGCTGTACGAATGGGTGAACCTTCCATAGGGAATTTGTCCTGTATCTCTGAAATGGTTTTAAGGAATTTAAAAAATGGTCCTTGACTGAGAGGGTTCTTCGCATTTTCACGTTCATGGGCGATGAAAGCTTCCAAACCTTCCTCCTGGTAGACTCTTTCGCTCTCATCGCCAAATATCACGGCATCACCATCAAAGGCGATCTTTACCATATCACTCTCTTCTGTAGTGATAGGAGTATGAGGAAGTATGGTTGCAGCGGCAACACCAGAGTTTACAGCATCTTCAACATCGGGTGCATGTGCAGAAAGGAATAGGTCTACTTTAAAGGCTTCAAGGTATCTGCTTACAGGTGTCCCCGCTGTCCATCCTGTGCGTTCTATTTCTAGATCATAATGCTCTATGGATCTGCCTATACGTAATCCCGTTGCAGCATTATTACGTGAGAGAATGATCACCTCTATAAGCTTATTATCAAACTTTGTATTGATAGAAAGCAAGTTTTGAACAAATCTAAAACCGGAGCCTTTTGCTAAAGGATTATCAAGATTCTCAAGTTGGTGTTTATAATAGCTTTCCAGACCCTCTTCATCAAATATGGCATTTTCTTCTTCGAGGTTAAACAATGCTCGGGATGAAATAGCAATTACAAGTTTGTCTTTAAGATCATACGCCATAGATTTCCTTTATATTTGTGTTATTTTAGTCAGTTTTACTTTATAGCGTATTATAATGCTTTCATAATTTATAGAGGATACGCAATGGATACACTTTTTGTTTATGGTACATTGATGCCAAACTGTCCAAATGGACATGTTTTAGAGAAGATAGTAGGTAAGTTCGTTCCTGCAACAGTAACTGGTGAACTCATTGCAGCTGGATGGTCTGCATCTATGGGCTACCCTGGTATAAAGTTGGACTCTGATAAAGATACAGTACATGGGTTTTTATTCTATTCCCATAATCTTGAGGATAACTGGGAGTATCTTGATGCATTTGAAGGTGCAGAGTTTCTCCGTACAGAAGTAACGGTAGAACGGTATGATGAACTTGACGTTGATACGTTTATCTATGTACTCAAACATGACAAAGAAGAACTTTATGATGAATAAAATTATTTTGATATAATTGATGTACTAGATTTAAAAGGAAAAAGAATGAGTTTTGGAAATATAGTATTGATCATTATTGCTGCAGTTGTTGCTTACCTAATTGTTATTTACAATAAATTTGTATCATTGAGAGCAGGTATAGATGCCTCATGGTCAGACATCGATGTACAGCTTAAACGGCGTTATGACCTTATACCGGCACTTGTAGATACAGTAAGAGGATATAAAGAATATGAAGCAGAGACACTTGAAAAGGTTATACAGGCACGGCAGCAAGGACTGAGTGCCGGAACTGTCGATGAAAAAGCGGCTGCTGCCAATATGCTAAGCGGTGCATTAGGTAAATTGTTCGCTTTGGCGGAAGCGTATCCAGATCTTAAAGCCAACACGAATTTTCTAGATCTTCAAAACCAACTCTCTAATCTAGAAGATGCTATTCAGAATGCAAGACGCTACTATAACGCGATTGTAAGAGATTATAACGCTAAAACCGAGTCTTTTCCAGATCTATTTATCGCACAAAAGTATAACTTTACGCCTCGTGATTATTTTGAACTTGATGAAAGTGAAGCCACTGCTGTTAAAAAGATGCCTAAAATAGACCTCTAAGATGTTAAAAAAACTTCTAATCTCCCTCCTGTTCTTTTGTGGAACAGGTACAACTCTTTATGCTGAAAAAATCACTAATTATAAAATAGATGTGACAGTTGAGCAGAGTGGTGAACTCTCCATAGTAGAGTCTATAGCATATGACTTCGAGCAGATAAGTAAACATGGTATATTCCGTGATATTCCTTTTACTATCAAACGAGATGGTCGTATTATTGACTTAGGACTCTACGAGTTTTCAGTACAACTTGATGATGGTATTGTTGAGTGGCAACAATCAACTATGGGTTCAATGCAAGCAGGTAATGTAATACGTTTGCAAATCGGTTCGGCCAACACATATGTGACTGGAAAACACCTCTATAAGGTAGCTTATCGTGTGAAAAAGGGTGTGCTGCCAGCTGCGCAGAATGAGGATAATGATGCGATACGCTGGAATATTGTTGGTACAGGGTGGACGATTCCCATTAGCAATGTAGAAGCAAACTTTTTCTTACCCTATTCCCTAAGTCAGCATGATATGGCACTATCTACTTTTACCGGTGCTTATGGTAGTAAAAGTTCTCGGGCAAACAGTATCTGGATAGATCCAAGAAAACTACAGGTTAAAGTAGACAGATTGAATGCTTATGAAGGTGCTACTGTTGAAATGGCATTTCCCCCTGATATTTTAGATCAAAATGGACTTGATAATGTACAGTCGACAATTATTGACTGGGTCTTAGAAAATTTTCATTGGGCTGCATTGATAGGATTTTTACTCTATTTTAGAAAAATGTATGAAAAAAATACAGGTTTTATCGATGAACGTTCTATTGCGGTACGATACTATCCTCCAAAAGATATTAGTGTTTTAGAATCTGGGTTGGTCTTAGATAAATTTGCAGATAATAAGGATTTCTCTGCTGCAGTACTTGAACTGGCTGAACTTGGATATATAGATATACATCAAGCAAGTAAATCTTCTGAACCAATTTTAAAAGCAACTGTAAAAAATCCGCAGGGACTTGGTATGGATCAAAAATATCTTCTTGATCACATCCTTTTTAAAGGTTCAAGTAATACATTTACATTTACAAAGGGCACTGAGTCCAAGGCAAAAGCTTTACAGGAAGGGTTTAAACAGATCAATGACAATTTATATAAATGGGTGGTCTCAGATGGTTACATGTTGGAAAACCCTCAAAGGATACGTAAAAACTTTTTGATGAAAAGTATTTTATATTTACTTCCTGTTGTTGCTTTAACACTCTATAGTTTTTATATAAAGTTTGGTGTAGAAGTTATTTTCATGTTGATAATTCCTATTGTATTTGGTACGGTTGGAATGACCGTTGCACTTTCAAACAGGGGATTGGCAAATAAAATATTTGGTGGGATCTTTGTGTTAAGTGGATTTACACCACTGATCGGATTGATAGATAAAAGTATGGATTTTAAAACACTTCTTTTTGGTCCTTTCGGTGTATTACTTATACTTGGAATAGCTTTATTCTATACTTACAAAAAAATTGGAAGGTTTACCCAGAAAGGTGCATATACACGTAAACATCTTCTTGGACTCCAAGAGTTTATTCTTCGTGTGAAACAAGATGAGATCAAAAGACGTTTGGATGAAGATCCTCTTTATCTTGAAAAGTTACTCCCCTATGCTGTTCTCTTTGATGAGACTAAACACTGGCTTTCCTTCTTTGCAATCTTAAGTGTACAAAAGCCACTTTGGTACCATGGAAATTTAAATCACTTAGATGGTTTTAGTTCATCTGTTGATAGTGCATCTACACCACCATCAAAGTCAAGTGGTGGTGGCGGTTTTTCTGGTGGAGGTGGTTTCTCTGGCGGAGGTGGAGGTGGAGGTGGTGGAGGATCCTGGTAACTCTAAATTCTATATTCTAATAAGAGTGATATCGTAATTAGGGTTAGTAGACAATATGGTGCCCTCATCTTTTGAAATTAGAAAAATGGTTATATTTTTATAGACTATAAATCCACTATCTACCACAGGGAAATATTTCGCAACAAAATTTTGTTTCTTTGCGCATTCTATATATTTGTCAATAGTATTTGAAGAAAAAACAGGAATACCAAGCTCTAATTTTTCTAACGATTGCTTTATTTCATTCTCACAGAACATCTATGTATTCCAATTGTATTTACAATGTATCATTAAACTCTTTAATTTTTTCGTCAATTATAGTAAAGATGTATTAAGTGAGTGTTAATTATAGTTTTTATTGATTTTCTCATTGTTCATAGAAATATGTCAATTTGACATATTTCTATCAATTCTTAATTACTTATTCTACAATACCTTTATGTATAATAAAAAGAAAGAAAGATTTTATATCTGTGATCTACTAGAGGACCCAGCTGTACCCTACCCCTCTTACTATATACTCAGTAGTTCTATGCATAAAAATGAGATGTTGCAGACTGCGATGATAGCGCTGCATAGTTTCGATTTCTCCTATTATGAAAAAGCTAAAAATTACGAAGATATTTTTGCTATGTTTCACTCCGGGACATTTCCTATCTACAAAGAAAAATACATCGTAGGATATTTTGGCAATAAAATGATGTATTTAGAATCAAACGGATGGAAAGGAATGCCCTCAACAGAGGATATTTTTAAGATGGAAAACTGGCTGGTTTGTTAGAGTTTAAAAAATAATTTGAACAAATTATTGTTATAACTTTATAATTAAGAGTATTTTTATCTTATTTAGATACAATCTGAACATATCTTAGGTATGGCACTATTTTTATTCTTCCTCCTTTTAGAAAAAAACGTTGCTTTAACTACCATTGAATGCAACTTCCCCCTTGTCATATCTAAGATAATTTCTCATACTATTTCATTTATTGCATACTATCTTAGTTAGGCTTATCCATTTCCTCTTAATACATCCAATACATTTGTTGCATAACAGCCTTTGGGTAATGTGAAGCTAAGTTCATAATGGGCTTTCTCTTCTACATAGTTTTTATTAATTTCAGTGACCTGTATCCAGGCATAACGTCTAGCGCCATTTAAGTTTATCTCCTCTGCAAAAGGTGCTTCTATAAGGCCTGCTGTACTTTCTGCTTTCTTTGTTTTCTTTCCTGGGAGTAATCCTGCTGGTGCAATGTCCTTAGTTTCAAAGCGTTTAGCCTCTTCTTCCAAATTTTCAACATTAAATAAACGGCCATATGGATAATGCATCATCACATCTCCCTCTACCAGTTTAAAGAAGTTTGGCTGTGATTTAGTGCCTTTAAGTGAGCCAACAGGCAGTTTTAATAACTGTTCTGTCTCAGCTTCGGTGAACTTTTCTAGTAAGTGATTGAGTTCCATACGTTTAGATAGCCATCCGTTGAAAAGGTAACTTTGGTATGAACCCATAAGAAACTCTTTGGTTTTCCTGTCACGTATCTTGAGTGTACCCTCTATGAGTTTTTTGCCATCTTCCCAATTGTTACCATTTGTTCCAAAGCGCTGATTTCCAAAATAGTTTGGCACACCATTGGCTTTGATCCATTTAAGCACTGAATCCAGTTTATCTTTTTGTACACCCAAGACCTTTTTCAAACGGATTTTAAAACGATTGCCTTTGAGATGCCCTACCCGTATTTTGTTGTTGTGACGTATCGTAGAAAGGATCTTGATCTTATCATGCGTAAATGCTTTTAACTTCTCTTCATGAATCGCCATTACAGAAATGTACTGTATGGTCATGGCATTTTTATCTTTAAGACCAGCGTAACCCATATCACGTCGACGTATGCCCACATGGTTAGAAATAATATCAAGCATTTCCCAGGTAGTCAGATCTTTTTTACGTACTTGAAGCACAAGGTGTTCGCCCTCACCTGTAAACTCATACAGCGGTATCTCTTCAACAGTAAAATCACGTGGAGATGAGTTGAAGACAAATTCATTTTTGACGTTTAGAGGGTAGATTAGGTTCATGAGGGTTCTTTCTTACACTAAATAATTACAGTATTTTAGCTAAAAATGTATAATCGTCCAATGAATCAACCAGAGAGTTAAATTATCTTTAATTTGGACAAACCAACATATTTCATCAACAAACTATATACTTTTAGCTGTATTATAAATAAAAATTTGGTATTGTATACGAAAATTATATTAATTATTGAATTATATTATAAATAAGGTTTGGATTTGAAATTCTCTGATAAAGAAGTGATACTTTTTGATCTTGATGGGACTCTCATCAACAGCGCACCAGATTTGGCATTGGCAGTTAATCACATGTTAGTAACATTGGATCGTGATATGTTTCCTGAAGATATCATTGACGGATGGGTGGGTAATGGTGCATTAATGCTTGTACAGCGAGCACTTTCAGGCAAAAGAACGGTTGATGACTCTTTGGATGATGCAATGGTTCAAAATGCCTTGGATATCTTTTTAAAGTATTATGCAAAAAACCTTTGTAATGAAACAATACCTTATCCACATGTTAAGACAACACTCAATACACTTAAAAAGAAAGGGTACAGATTATCTATTGTGACTAATAAACCTTTTGCTTTTGTAGAACCTATTTTAGAAGGTTTGGGTATGAATGGATTATTTGAACTTATTTTAGGTGGTGACTCTTTACCTTTAAAAAAGCCTGATCCTGCTCCATTGTTACATGTAGGCGAAAAACTGGGTGTTTCAGTGAAAAAGTGTGTAATGGTAGGTGACTCTAAAAATGATATCTTGGCAGCCAATGCCTGTGGTATGCAAAGTGTTGGTGTAACCTATGGGTACAATTATGGAGAAGACATTGGGGTACATAACCCCACAGTTATAATAGATGATTTTTCGGAGTTACTTGAATTACTATGAGTACAATAAATGATAATAAAGCAAAAATTGCCATTATAGGCGGAGGTGTTGCAGGATCAAGTGCAGCACTTTATTTTGGTCAGCTTGGTCTAAATGTAACTCTCTTTGAAAAAGATGCAAGTTTAGTAAGTGGTCCTCCGTGGTGTCATTTACATGCAGGAGGGAACCTCTATCGTGAGATCTCTGATGCACAGTGTGTTACTTTACTTAAACAATCGATAGATTTTTTACGCTTCTATCCTTTTGTAGTGGACTATAGGCCTACCGTAATAGTGTTGCCTATTACTGACAGTTCAACGCCTGAGGCACTACTTCCACGCCTTGAGTTACTGACAGACGAATATAAAGCGTATATCGATAAAGACCCTGAGAATGAAGTACTCGGTAAAGCAGAAAACTATTACCAGATCTATACAAAAGAAGATATAAAACGTCTAAGAGAAAAAGAATTGGCTATAACACCTAAAACTTCTGATGAGTGGATGATGCCAGTAGCACAAAACATCGACTTGGATAAAGTACAATTCCCTCTTATTATGGTTCAAGAGTATGGACTAAACCTCTTTCGGCTTGCTGCTGGTGCTGAAATGTCACTTGACGCGTTGGACTCTGTTACACTGCATACAAATAGCATTGTCTATAATGTGCAGCAAAACGTTGAAACAGAAGGCTGGAATATCAGTTATGTCAAGGGAGATGTCAGTCATACAGAATCTTTTGACTATCTTATTAATGCCGCAGGATTCAGAACAGGGAAAATAGATGATCTTTTAGGCGCACCTTGTAAATCTATGGTAGAGTTTAAAGCCGCCTATGTAAGTCACTGGGATGGATGTAATGATACAAAATTTCCTGAAATTGTCTTTCACGGAGAGCGTGGTACTCCTCAAGGAATGGGACAGTTTACCCCCTACCCTGGAGGATATTTTCAACTGCATGGCATGACCAAAGATATCACACTTTATGAAGATGGTTTGGTTGCAAATTCTCTTGTAAGTTGCCAACCCAGACTCGGTCAAGACTTCATGGATAAAATAGAAAAATCATGGACACAAGAGGAGACTGAAATACGTACAAAAGCTGCTATTGAACATCTCTCTCAATACATACCATCTTTCAACAATGCTACAGTAGGAAGTAAACCACTTTTCGGTGCACAGCAAATTCCTGGAGATGACCCAACTTTACGTGTAGCGGAAGTCTCTTTCCCACGTGAATATTATGCTAGATGTGAAATCGTCAAAGTCTCTTCGGTCTTAGATATGATAGATGCAATAGTAGCGCAGTTTGTAAAGCTAGGTTACCTAAATACTACCGTATTAGGTCAACGTACTTTTGCACAGCCCTTAGAGTTGGATGATGTTTCACTTAGTAAAAGAGCCCAAAAGATTGCTTTAGATCGTGAATACCCAGCAGAAATGGCAACTAGAACAGTGCCAAAAGATTCATAAGATGAAAAACACTCTTTTTTTTCTTTTACTGTTCACACAATCAATTTTTGCTGCCAAATTACAACACATTAGCATTGGAAATCAAGATTTTTCACTTACGACTGAAAGCTATGATATCTATGACTCAAAAGGTGAAGTATTACGCCTCTACCGAGAAGAGCGTAATAATAATCTTACTTTTATCTTCAGCTTGATATTAAAAGACGCTACAGGCACATGTGCAGATAAAAGTATGCAGACTGGAAGTTATGAGATCAATGGTACCCATATCACGCTTTACAGTTTTTGGGACAGAAAAGGAAAAGCGTATGATAGTCCCTATGGTGCTAGGATACAGCGTTACGAAATGCTTCCGAACCATACAGTTGTACTTAAATCAAGTAAAGTGTATATCGAGACTGCAAGAAGAAACTATGATGAAGAGAGCGGAATGAAGTACCTTTTTACCCCTCCTGAAACAAACAGTGAGAGAGAAGCACTTCAAGCGTATATCAGATCAGTCGAAAAAGAGTATAAAGGGGTCTTTGTTTATGATGATGAAGCAAAGGAACTGTTAGAAGAAGTACATGAATCATTCAGGCGAAGAATGAAGTCTCAATGGCAGGGAAACTAGTACTTTCTTTTATGATTTAAAATGATGGCTTTTACAGGGGTATCTATCACTGTTATTGGTCACTTTTGCATACACAGTTAAAGGTGTATTTGTCGCTTCTGCAATCTCCATAATATCACTATAATGTTCAGGAGCAAAGCTAACCAGCATTTCATACTCTTCCCCGCTGTGTCCTATCTCATCGCTAATACCCTCAAATGTATCGAATCCATATTTATTAATATCTAAGAGCTTGTTTGTATCACAAAAAAGCCCATCTGAAATGTCCATGCCTGTACGCAATAACGGTCTTGCTTTAGAGATGAAATCTGCTCTTAAAGTAGGTTCAAGAAATCGTGAATTATGTGCGATCTCTTCACCTCTGAAAAGTGCATCAAGATCTTTTTTACTTTGACCTAATGTGCCTGTATACGCTAACAGGTCACCCTTCTGTAAGCCAGTACGTAAAAGAGGAGCATCACTTTTAGAAATGATCGTAATAGAAAGGTGCAACTTGTCACCTCCTATCGTATCTCCACCGATAATCTCACACCCATACTCTTTGGCTGTATCTTCCAAAATCTGTGTAAGCTCGTCAATTTCGGACTCTGTCATCTCAGGAGGAATAGAGACAGTTACAAGTGCATACTCTGGCTGCGCATTCATGGCAATGGCATCTGAGAGGTTAATAAGCATTGCTTTTCGCCCTACCTGTGCGATGCTCATCCATTCACGTTTATAGTGTACATCTTCAAAGAAAGCATCCATGCTGTAAAGTGTGTCGCCAATTACGGCAGCATCATCACCAATATGTTTCGAAGTAAGTCTGTTAATGAGGTAGTGTTCTTTATCTTGAGTAGGCAATATCATCTATCCTAAATGGAATTTAAATCGTACAATTGGTAAAATTGTAACATAGTTATAGTGTTTTTACTTTAGTAGGAATCAAATCGTTTCATTCACAGTACTATAAGATATACTTAATGAATATTTATGAAGGAGATTTCTATGTCACATAAACTTGAAATCAGAGCATTCTTTTTTAATGCTAAAACAGACTATCTGCCGTACTACAAAAACTTTAGTATCAATATAGACGCTGATGCAACAGCGAAAGATCTGCTTGCAAAGATACAAGAAGAAAATGAGAATTTCAGTTTCCCTAAACAGAAACTTATTATGAAGATCAATGGTTTGGTTGTAGAGGCTAAACAACCAGTCTTTTCATTGGTAGAGAGCTTTGGAACCTCTTTACAGATAGACCCGGTCAACAGCTATCGTTCAAATGATGGGTTAAAGATCAATGATAGTGACTTCATGCAAAGCTTTGAACTTTTAGCACCTTACGCTTCAGAAGCAGATCTGAAACATTACAAAACATTGTATGCCCTGCACTATGCATCAGAAACAGAAAATTATGATCGTGCATACATCGGTGATGCCATTCTTGTTTTAGCACACAAAATGATCACTGCAGGTTCAGAACATAAAGATGAGATACTTCATGCGATCACTTCTGTACATTCAGGGCTGCTTGATTGTGAGTATGAGAACAATCTTTTTAAAGCGCAAGATCATACGGCAGCTATAGATGAACTAAAAGGAATGGTTAAACCGCAAGAGGGACCATCATTTATGGAAAAACTAGCAAGTCGCTTTTCTAAAAAAACTGATGAAACAGAACAAGCCTCTGCTCCTAAAAAAGCTGTCACTGTTGATGGTCTTGAAACAAAACATATCGCATATTATACTGGATCGGCTACAGATAACAAAAATGTGATAAGCCAAATGATCAAAGATATCGGTGCTAGTGAAATCAGTTTCGCAAGATCATCTAAGCTCTCTGGATTGAGCGTACTTGAAGATAACAAGACATTGGCCCTAAAGAAAGCTGGTACGACCATTTTAGATGCTTTTGATGCTGGTGCAGAGGTACTTCTGGTTGAAGATGAAGCTGTACTGGATATGTTCCAAGAAAACTTCTCTCAGATACAAAAAGTGATGGGACGAGAGATCCTCGGTCTAGAACTTATTTCTGTGAAAGACTTCACAGCTCAAGCGGCTTCGATAGAAGCTTAAATAGTGGGGTCATATTCCCCGCTTTAAATATACGCGTATCCTACGCTACTAAACTATACATCTCTTCATCTTTCATTCTTTAAACCCCAACTTATAACTGAAATTAATCCTTAAAAAGATATGATAAAAGCAAATTGTAACAAATAAGGATATAGATACTATGAGCATAAACCCAGATATTAAAATCTACGAATATGACGCAGTCATCGTTGGTTCTGGACTCGCTGGTCTAGCAGCAGCCAAAGAGTTAACAGAAGCAGGTAAAAAGACAGCGATCATCACAAAACTTCATCCGCTCCGTTCACACTCTGGTGCAGCGCAAGGTGGGATCAATGCAGCACTTAGTGAAGAAGATTCTACAGAACTTCATGAATTTGATACAGTGAAAGGTTCTGATTATTTGGCTGACCAAGACTGTGTTGAGCTTATGTGTACTAAAGCCCCTGAAACTATCCGTTGGGCAGAAAGAATGGGTGCTACTTTTTCAAGAAATGAAGAAGGAAACATCGCGATCCGTCCTTTTGGTGGTCAATCCAAGCCTAGAGCATGTTACGCAAAAGATAGAACAGGTCTAGCTGTACTTCAAGCGATCTATGAGCAAGCATTTAGAGCTGGTATCGAAGTATTCGATGAGTGGTATGCAGCTGACCTGCTCTATGAAGATGGAAAAGTATCTGGTGTTGCAGCATATGATATTCGTAACTCTGAACCGGCGATCTTCAATGCTAAAGTAACGATGTTCGCTACGGGTGGACATGGTAGAGCCTATAGATTTAATTCAAATGCACATGCAAATACTGGAGATTCACTCTCTATCGTTGCACGTCATGGCCTTCCTCTTGAAGATATGGAATTTGTACAGTTCCACCCAAGTGGACTTGGTGGTTCAGGTGTACTTATCTCTGAAGCTGCACGTGGTGAAGGTGGTCGTCTTTTTAACTCTGAAGGTGAAAGATTTATGACAAAGTATGCTCCAAATGCTATGGAGCTTGCTTCTCGTGATGTTGTATCTAGAGCGATCATGGAGGAAGTACGTCAAGGAAGAGGTGTAGGTAAAGATGGTCAGTCAGTCAATATTGACCTTACACACTTGGATCCGGAGATCATTTTAACACGTCTTCCGGAACTTCGTGAACTTGCTATTGCATTTCAGGGACAGGATATGCT
>NZ_JBATIY010000060.1:0-8350 GCF_049668085.1 Sulfurovum sp.
CTTCCCTATCATTTGGGAAGATCTCTTTGAAAGTCCTATCAAAGAGATCTTCCCAAATGATAGGGAAGAGATGCAAAAGGCCGGACAGATCTCTGCAGACTTTTTCATACAGATCTGTGGAGGAACACCTTACTTCAACCAAAATCGTGGTGCACCACAAATGAGAAAAAGACATGCTCCTTTTGCTATCACACCACATGCAAGACTACATTGGCTTGTCACTTTTGAAGAAGCGCTTCAGCCCATCATAGAGCAGAAATTAAGTTCTGAAGAAAATATACAAAGCTTCTGGAATTACCTAAATATTTTTTCTCAATGGATGATCAACCGACAAGACTAAAACCGTTTGACCCTTCTATGACAATAAGGCGTTGAGCCTTTACGTTCATAATAGTCCTGGTGATACGCTTCAGCACTGTAAAAAGGTGCTTTTGGCATAATCTTTGTGGCTACTTTAAGCCCTTTACCTTCCAATAGATTTATCAATCTCTCAATGGTTTTACGTTCTTCCTTATTGTTAACAAATATAGCAGAGAGGTATTGGCTGCCTATATCCGGTCCTTGTCCATCTACTTGCGTAGGATCATGTATTTCAAAAAAAGTCTTCGCTAATGTTTCATATGAGACTTTTGAGGGGTCATACACCACTTCAACGGTTTCTATATGCCCCGTATCTTTACGTACAACATCATAGTAGCCAGGATTTTTCACATGACCGCCCATAAAACCTGAAGTCACTTCTTTGACACCTTTAATTTTTTCAAGATAATACTCTACACCCCAAAAACATCCGCCTGCAAAATAGGCTTTTTTTAATGTAGAAGTCTGGGCTTTCTTTTTTTGAAAATTAAGAGAAACGGAGTTCACACAATGACGTACATTTTTAGAAGTAAGCCCCTCCCCTCTAAAAACATGTCCCATATGTGCTCCACACTTCGCACAAACGATCTCTGTTCGTCTGCCATCTGCATCCGGTACTTCTTTGATCGCCCCAGGAATGGCATCATCGAAACTTGGCCATCCGCAGTGAGAATCGAACTTGTCTGATGACCTATAAAGTGGTGTATCGCATACTTTGCATCTATAAGTGCCATCTTCTTTGGTATGCACATATTTACCCGAAAAAGCGCGTTCTGTACCTTTATTGATCACAACATGTTTTTCAAATGTACTAAGCCTGTCTATCTTACTTTTCCATGGTTTAAAATCATCTGCTACAACAGATGTCACACATACAGTCAACAAAATCCACAATATTTTTTGCATAAATTACCCTTTGATTTTTTAAAACTATAGAGTAACTCTGTGTAATATAGATGTACTAATCTCGCATGATCGCATATTTACCTGAACCTAAAAGAGCGATAGCCAATGCACTGAAGAGATAAAACATCGGTAATTCAACGGCCCAAGCACCATGTGCCCCTAGTTTCATCAATGCATCTAATTTCGTTAAGTAAATAGCCACTGCCATATTGAAAACGATCACTCCAGCCCAAATTCTGCTTTTCCATCCTATAATCAAAAAGATCGGAGCAAGTATCTCTCCCACATAGACCCCATAGGCTAAAACTTCAGGTAACCCCTGAAATTTCACTAAGCCCTTAATATAAGTGATACCGTGTAATGCTTTATCAATACCATGAAAAAGCATCATTCCTCCAACCATTAAACGTAATACCAGTTTTCCTATATTCTCTGACATTCTAAGATCCTTGTGTATATAAAGTATATCATTATAGCAAGTATTTTATTCTGATTCTCTATTGAGTTTTTTTAGAATACATTTGTGCAAGAATTGCTATACTATTTTTTAATGACTTACTATAGTATAATAAATTTATATAGTATAAAAAGGCTTCTATGATGAAAAAAATGTATACATTATCTAAATTCCTCTTGATCAGTCATCTGCTTCTTTTCTCAACTATTAGTTTTTGCCAAGCTGGCCTATGGGATAGCGTAAAAAGTGTAGCATCTGACGTTGGTGATGCAGTTACCGATACTGCATCAAAAGTAGGCGATACGGCAAGCGATATGATAGAGGATGATGTATCTCCGGCACAAAAGAGACAAACGATTGATAATAACGCGCAAAAAACACTATCAAGATTGTTTGAAGAGTCAAGAGAGGCTCAAGAGTATTATGATAAGGCAAAAGGTTATGCAGTATTTGATTCTCATGAATTCGCTTTTTTGATCAAAACAGGAACTGGTTCTGGTGTTGCGGTGAACAAGATAGATAATTCACGAACCTATATGAAAATGTTAGGAGCAGGTGCAAATATTGGAGGCGGTATAAAGTATATGCAGATCATATTCATATTCCCGACTGAAGTAGCATTAGATGCCTTTATCAATGATGGATGGAGTGCAGATGCTGATGCCAGTGCGGTTGGTGGTGATGATAGTGGTCAATTAGGGTTAACTTTAGCAGACGGGACCAAGGTTTATGAATTGGTAGATACTGGAATAATGGCAAAAATGAGCATTGGCGGAACAAAATACTGGAAAGATGATGATCTAAATTAAAAATAGTTCTTGTATTTGAAGTATATAGGGGCAGAACAGCTAATGTAGCGAATCGAATAGCTGCTTAGTATTTTGCCATAGATATGGTGATATTATCCAAAAGAGAGTTATATTCGTAGCATTTAGTTTGAGTGTAATATTTTTACTTTATCTCTATAGAAAACCTTAAAACCATATCACAAGTGAGTACATTTCAGAACTTGTATGCTGAAATATAAGTTGTTAGACTAGATCAATATAGTCAATTACTTTAATTAAAGCCTGATAGACAAATAAAAGCTGATCGAAAACTCCTCATCTTCACTAAGATAATGATTTTTATGATAAATTGCATAAGGTGGTTTCGTGGTTGTCTGATATTCACTTTTTGGTAACCACTCATGATATACCCAGTGAATGAACTTAAGCAAATCTCCTCTCTTCCCCTCCAGATCAAACTTAGCATAGACACCACCTGAAATATTGAACTTTGGTAAACGCTGATCTTTTACCTCATTTTCATCATTGGGTACCACACATGCCACATAGTGACACTCATCTAAGGGTGTGATCGTAGGGTTATCATGAAAAAGCGACATCTCTTTATAGTCCTTTAGTTCATTCTGATAAACCCAGGTTTGAATTTTTTGCCATGTGAGTTTTGATTTATCATATCCATAGCCTCTATGACGGATGTAATATGCGGTCTGCTGTGGCATTTTCACGATTTGGGGCTGGATCAGTTCAAAATTGGCCGTAGAAGCTTGTGCATTTGGTGATTGCAAAAGAATTTTATGTGAATACTCTTTGTACCCACCCTTTCTCCACTTGTTAGGCGTTATAGAAAAACGTTCTTTAAATGCACGAATGAAAGAAGTTTGAGAGCTGTAACCACACTCATTGGCTATCTTAGAAATAGTGGAGTATTTATTTGTCAGCAAAAGATTAGAAGCCTTTTGAAGACGAATAGATTTAATACTTTCATAAATATTCCTACCAAACACTTCTTTAAAGATCTGATGCATATAAAATTTATTGATCTTGAAATGATCTGCTAACTCATCAATGTTGATATCTGTCTCTATATGCGTATAGAAGTAGAACATTAAGTCATTTGAGATTTTTATTTTTTTATCTAAAGTTTCTTGTTTCATTTTTTAATAATACCAATTCTAGATAAAAATAATATTAAAAATAGATAATTAATAGTCCAAGAATAGTGTAGAGATAAAGTGCTAAAATCTTTAAAATACATATAAATAAATTGAAGGAATTCAAATGAGCAAAAAAATAACTAAAATTTTAATAGCTAATCGTGGTGAAATTGCACTGCGTATCATCAGAGCATGTAAAGAATTGGAAATTTCAAGTGTAGTGATACATTCTAAAGTTGATAGTGAAGGACCTTGGGTAAAAAAAGCAGATAAAAGTGTTTTATTAGAGGGGCACCCTGTGGAAGTTTACCTGGATTATGAAAATATTATCAAGATCGCCAAAGACTTAAAATGTTCTGCTATCCATCCTGGATATGGCTTTTTATCTGAAAGTGCTGACTTTGCAAGAGCCTGTGATGAAAATGGTATTATTTTCATTGGTCCAAAAGCAGAACACATTGAACTGTTTGGAGATAAGATCACTTCAAAAAATGCTATGAAAGAAATAGGTGTACCTGTACTAGAAGGTACATCGACACCTATTACAGATAAAAAAGAAGCAGAAAAAATTTCTCAAGAGATAGGCTTTCCTGTTATTATCAAAGCCGCATTTGGTGGTGGGGGTCGTGGAATGCGTGTAGTTCATGAAGCAAAACAGTTTGCAGCACTCTTTGATGCTGCGACCAATGAGGCAAAAAAATATTTTGGAAATGGTGATATGTTTATAGAAAAATTTGTAAGCAATCCCAGACATATAGAAGTACAGGTCATTGCTGATAAATTTGGAAATGTTGTGCATTTAGGAGAAAGAGACTGTTCCATTCAAAGACGTCATCAAAAGGTCATCGAAATTGCACCCTCACCAAGCCTTAAGGATGCTGTACGAAAAGAGCTCTATCGAATTGCTATAAGAGCCATGAACCGTTTAGGGTATGAGAATGTCGGGACCATCGAATTCTTACTCGATGAACAGGACAATATCTACTTTATTGAAATGAATACACGTCTTCAGGTGGAACACCCGGTTACAGAGATCATTACAGGGGTAGATATCGTACAGCGTATGATCCAAATCGCTGAAGGCGATAAACTCCATTTCCTTCAAGAAGAGATTAATTTTAGAGGGTACGCCATTGAGTTCAGGATCAATGCTGAGGACCCGCTCAATAACTTTATGCCGTCATTTGGAACGATCGGGGAGTACTTAACCCCTGGAGGACCGGGAGTAAGACTAGATACAAGTGTCTACGGCGGATACACCATGCCTCCAAACTATGACTCTATGATAGGAAAGCTGATCGTATGGGCACTGGATTGGGAAGGTGTGGTAAAAAAAGCCAAAAGAGCCCTAGATGAATACTATATTGAAGGGTTGACGACCAATATACCATTACATAAAGAAGTAGTATGTGATGAGGATTTCCGAAAAGGAAAATTTGATACAGGATTCTTGGACAAACGTGTAGAGCACTTTGCCCTTATTAATAAGATCGCACCAAACAAAGATAAACGTATCAGCACATTCTTATCAAAACTAATGCAAAAAGGACTCGTATCAGATAAAGGTGACTTTATTTAATCACTTTGATCTATCTATATCAAATGAGTTTCGACGACTATTACCAATAATATTAAATTTAATATATAGGTTCGTCGATCTTAAGGTATAGGAGATTAAGATTATTATATGATAACTTAGTTTTTTGACTATAAAGTCAGTTAGTTAATAGAGTACGATAAAAGGCCTTTGATGATATCCAATAAGATTTTTATTGATTTTATAAAGACAATAATTAAAGAAGACCGAAAAAATGTTCTACATCTTTTTTATTATTCTATTATCGAAGCAGTCTTGGTGTTGTCTGTACCCCTTGCAGCAGCTATTGTTATTAACAGTGTATTGTCACAAGCTTCACTCTCCCTTGTCATTTTAGGTATCATTCTTCTTATTTTATTTATATTCATCACCACATTGCAGCTGCTCAAAGAGTATATCAACGAAAAGTTTCAACAAAAAGTGTTTCTTACGAGAGGAATCGATGTTGCTCAAAAAGCATTAAATTTAAATCATGGTGAAAGCGCAGATAAGGATAAACATAGAAAATTAATGAACTATTTTTTTGATATAACATCTATTCAAAAGTTTTTCCCCCTTCTTTTAATTGATGGACTTGGGGTGGTCATTAAAATCACGGTAAGTCTTCTTTTACTGCTTATATTTGATCCAGTCCTCTTTGTTGCTGGTGTACTTTTGTTCACTTTATATATTGTTATATTGTTTGCTCTTGGACGTAATGGAGGTGTTACTGCATTGGCCCGTTCAGATGCAAAACATAATACAATCTATTTTTTACAACATATCAATGAAGAAAAAGGTACAAGAGAAGAGACTCTTTCTAAATATAATACTTCTTTGGGCAAGTATGTGAAGGCTCGGCAGAATTTATTTAGAATCATTATCCGACAATTGGGCTTTACTTTTTTTGCAGAAGGGTTTATATTTACTATGTTCTTACTCGTAGGAGGGTATCTTGTGATCAAGGGAACCCTGCCTTTGGGAGAGTTTGTTGCAGCGGAAATTATTGTTACTTCTATTACCTATGCGCTGAAAGGATTTGCAAAACAGATTGATTACATCTATGATATGGTTGAGGGGTTATATAAAGTCAATAAATTATCGGTGGAACTAAAGGATAAACAAGATGGATAGATTTGAATTTGACTCTTTGAAGCTTGTACAGACAGCTCCTTTTGTACATCGTGTAGGGCGTGTTCTATTTGTAATTATCTTTGTGTTTATAGCAATTCTTTTTTTTCCCTGGAGACAGACAATTGAGGGAGAGGGCACCGTAATCGCGTATGATCCTACTGAAAGGGTACAATCGATCTCTGCACCTATTAACGGTTTTATCGATACTTTTTATGTTTCAGAGAATGACCATGTGCAAAAGGGTGACAGAGTGCTTGATATGCTCGATCTAGATAAAGAGTACAAAACACGTGTGTATAAAATGAGAGAGGACTTCAAACGGCAACAACAGAACATCCAAGATAAACTGCTTCTTTTAGAGCAAAAAAGAAGCAGTCTCATTTTACAGAAAAAAATAAGTATTGAGCTGTATGACAAGCGCTATGCCCAGGCTGAAGAAGCGTTGAAGTCGATACAAGTCAAATATAGTGGCCAAAAGAAGAACTATGAAGTGATATCCAATCAGTTTAATAGGATAAAAGTGCTCTATCTTCAAAAAATCGAATCTGATAAGAATTTTGAAAAAACTGAAAATAAGTATATTTTTGCTAAAACACAGCTCAATAAAATAGAGATAGATATTGAGGTGCACAAACGTAATCTATCGATAATTAAGAAGGAGAAAGAGCAGTTTTTAGAGGAGATTGAAAATAAGATAAGATCACTTGATGCGAACAGCCTATCTGAGGAAGCACATCTAAATAGTTTGAAAAGAGAGCTAGAAAGACATCAGACAGAAGTTTCCAGATATGAGACATCATCTGTTGTTTCACAAAAAGATGGCTCAGTCATGCGAATCTTGAAAAATGATAAAAATACCTACATCAAAAAAGGTGAACCTATCGCACTTTTTTCACCCGACGTAACGACAAGTGCACTTTTGCTGAAGGTATCAGATTTTAATATGCCACTTATCAAAGAGGGACTCTCTGTAAGGATACGGTTTAATGGCTGGCCGGCATTGCACATCCGGGGATGGCCGGAAATAAGGCTTGGTACATTTGGGGGCATTATCAAAAGAGTAGATCCTGTTTTGCATGAACAGGGTGTTTACTATGCCTATGTTGTTGAAGACCCAAATGAACCATGGCCTTCCCAAGACGAGTTGAGAATGGGAAGCAATGCAATGGTATGGGTGGCTTTGTCAGTCGTACCTATTTGGTATGAACTGTGGCGTTTAATGAATGCATTCCCTGCCAATATGATCACCCCTGAGAAAAAGTAATGACAAAAATACTACTAAGATACTGTCTATCTATTTTGATTGTTTCCTTTTATGCTTCAGGGAAAGAGATCTTTACTGTTGAGTATATTGAACGGTATTTAACAGAGAAAAATCCCTATATTTACAGTGCCATAGGTCGGCAATATATTGATACGGCACGTATACAAACAGCGCAGGGAGATCTTGATACCAGACTCTACGGTGCCTATGATAAAAAAGATTACCCTGTAAGTACGGGTGAATTTTCTGATATTTTTCTCAGTAAACCAACAGAAAGTGGTGTAGAGTTTATTGGCGGATACAGAAAAGCAGAAGGGATCCAGGAGTATAACAATATCAAGACCGGCAATGAAGGAGAATTTCGTGTTGGTGTTAAAGTGCCTGTTTTTTCATTATTAAATGAAATGAGTGAGAGAAAATACAAAATTGATTCTGCGAAGATAAATGCCACAAAGTCGACATTTAATGCGCAAAATAATTTACGAAATCTGTATGCGCAGATCATGCTCTCCTATTATGAGCTTCTCTATTATCATGAATTGGTCAAGCTTGAAAAAAGATTATATGCAAAAGCGAAAAAGAGGAATGGTTTCATTGAACAAAAGGTCAATTCAGGAAACCTGGCACCTATCGAATTGCTTGAATCAGATCAGCAGATCATCAGTCGTGAACAAAGGGTTATTAGAAGAAAACAAAGTTATACTCATGCAC
>NZ_JBATIY010000061.1:0-3661 GCF_049668085.1 Sulfurovum sp.
TCAAGAGATTTTAGTTTTACTCCTTGTCCAAAATTTGTAAACTTCCTTGTTTATCTCTTGTCCCCGGTTATCTTTTACTGAAGAGCCTTCTCCCTGAATACAACTCCCTTTTTTCTTGGCTCTTCGATGATATAATATAAGTATTCATAAACTATATTATAATATTTAATGATACTTTAATTTTGGATAGGTATAATTCGCGCATTAAAGGTAGCCATTTAAACATTCTTTTTGAATAATGTTTTACGCCTTGTCCAAATTTGTAAATATTTTTTAAGTTCATCAGTTTGGGTTACCTTTAATCTGCTTTATCTTCTAAAACCTAATCAAACGTACTTTACGATAAAATACTCTAATTATCAACACTTAGGAAATATGTATGTCTAAAAAAATTGCATCTGCAAGAATCTCTGAAAAAAGCTCACAATTACTTCAAGATCTCAATAACTCACTGCCATTTGATAAGGCATTGTATGCTGAAGATATAGAAGGATCACGCGCACATGCTTATATGTTGTGTGAGCAGGGTATTATCTCGAATGAAGATTATGAGAAGATAGAAAGTGGATTATATGAGATTCTGGGTGAAATAGATTCTGGTGCATTTAAACTTGATGGTGATGATGAAGATATTCACATGGCCATAGAGGGTAGACTCACTGAAAAAGTGGGAGATGCAGGAAAGCGTCTTCATACTGCTAGAAGCCGTAATGATCAGGTAGCACTTGACTTTAGACTCTATGTACAGAACAACACTAAAGCCATTGCAGACTTACTTTTAGTTAACATTACTACTCTTGTAAAGGTGGCAGAAGAAAATGCAGAAGTGATGCTTCCTGGTATGACACACTTACAGCATGCACAGCCCATAAACTTTGGTTATCATATGATGGCTTATGCTAGTATGTTTAAACGTGATTATGAGCGTTTTATAAGCTCTTATGAACGTAACAATTACTCTCCTATCGGGTGTGCTGCATTGGCTGGTACACCTCACAACATTTCTCGTCAGATCACTTCAGATAAATTAGGTTTTAATGCACCGACCTTGAACTGTCTTGACACGGTAAGTGACAGAGACTTTGCACTGGAGATACTCTTTAACATCAGTACCATGATGATGCACATGAGCCGTTTGAGTGAAGAGCTGATCTTATGGTCTGCAAGTGAGTTTAGATGGGTGACACTGAGTGACCGTCATGCTACAGGTTCTTCCATTATGCCACAAAAGAAAAATCCTGACATCCCTGAACTTCTCAGAGGGAAAACAGGACGTGTAAATGGTAATCTGGTTGCACTTCTTACTGTGATGAAAGGTCTGCCACTTGCGTACAATAAAGATATGCAAGAAGATAAAGAAGGTGTATTTGACTCTGTAAGAACAGCCACACTTTCACTACAAGTACTTGAAGAGATGATAGCGGACATGACAATCAACGTAGAACAGATGGAAGCAGCATGTATGATAGGCCATCTTTCTGCCACAGACCTGGCAGACTACCTTGTAAAAGAAGCAGGACTTCCGTTCCGTGACGCTTATCACATTACCGGTAATGCAGTAAACTTGGCAGAAGAAAAAGGACTAGACATCTCTGAACTACGTTTAGAAGATCTACAAAGTGTAGATGGTCGTATAGGTGAGGGTATTGTAGCATTACTAGATAACCGTGCTTCTATGAATGCTCGTCAATCTGAAGGTGGAACTGCTACCGTGAGAACTTTGGAGCAGGTGGAGAGTTTGAAGAAGTGGTTAGATAACCAAGAGTAGTTCTCTACGTAGTCATCAGGACGAACAGGAGAGACAGATATTTTTGTGCTCTTCCGGCGTCTCATGTGCAAAATGTTCAAACTCAGGTAGTTCATCAAACGGATGTGCTGCGATATGCAGCAGTGTCTCTATACTAGAGAAATCGCCTTTTTGGGCAAGGTCTATTGCTTCTTGGAGCATATAGTTCTTCAATACATATTTTGGATTTGTTTTTAACATTTCTTTTTGTCGATCTGACTGTGAACGTGTCTCTTTAGCTAAACGTTTGTCATATAGTTCAAGCCAGTTATGAATGACCACTGGATTCATAGCGATATCAAATAGAGGCATCCTATCACTATCATAGTGGCTGAGTGTTCGAAAGAAATTGGTATAGTCGACATAGGCATCTTGCAGCGCACCTACCAGATCTGTGATGAGTTCAACATCTTCATCCAGTTTTAAATCCAACCCTAGTTTTTGACGCATGACATCGATATAGGCATTAGGATAGAGGAAATTACCATAATCATCGAGCTTTTTTTGCATTCTCTCTTTATCAATGATAGGGGTAAGTGCTTTGGAGAGCATGGTGAGGTTCCAGTAGGAGACATTGGGCTGCTCCCCGTAACTGTAACGACCTGCTTTGTCTGTTTTATTGCACACAAAGCCGTAGTCAAAATCATCTAGCATGGAGAAGGGACCATAGTCGATGGTGAGACCTGCGATGGACATATTGTCTGTATTCATCACGCCATGGCAGAAGCCTATGCTTTGCCACTTTGCAATGAGTTTTGCAGTACGCTCAACCACTTCACTAAAGAATTTAAAGTAACGATCTTCATCATCTTTTAGATGTGGGTAGGATTCTGCAATGACGTAGTCAGTAAGGGTTTGAAGTTTGTCATACTCTTTGAAATAGTAAAAGTATTCAAATGTACCAAAACGCACCCAACTTGGTGAAAGTCGCATAACGATAGCGGCTTGTTCTATGTTATTGCGTACGATCTTTGTTTGTGATCCTATGACACCAAGGGCACGTGTTGTGGGAATGCCAAGATGGTGCATCGCTTCGCTCATCAGGTACTCTCGTATGGAAGAGGGTACGGCCGCACGACCATCTGATGTACGGCTATAGAGAGTTTCTCCGCTTCCTTTGGTCTGGAGGTGCCAACCATTGATACTTCCCAGATTGATAGCCCTTCCATCTCCTAGACGTGGTGCGTAATTTCCAAACTGATGTCCTGCATAGCACATGGAAAAGGGACGTACACCTCGAGGGATAAAGGTGCCGTTGAGCAGATCCACAAAACGAGGGTCATCTCCACTGATGCTCTCAAGACCGATGAGTTTCGCCACATGGGTGTTGAAGCTGATCAAATAAGGATCATCAAGTGGTGTGGGATCGGTCATATCGTAAAATTCGTTGTTTAACGAAAGATAGTTGGTTTGAAAATTAAGTGTATCAAGTGTCATATAGAGGTTTTACATTTGTTATCCTTAAGATCAGATAAGCTTTACACTATGATGCTCTTTATTATAAAAATATAAGTCATTTACTGTACACTATGAGAAAAAATTAGGAATGGACAATGAACGTATCAGTAGAATACTTAGGCGAAAAAAAGTTTAAAGCGAACACAATAAAATCTTCTTACATTTTAGATTGTAAAGAGATCACTCCTGTGGAGTATTTTGCAACAGGTATTATAGGGTGTACAGGTATTGACCTTGTGATGATGGCTGAGAAGGATGGGTATGAAGTGCATAACTACTCTGTTAACGCTGAGATCGAAAGAACAGACTCTGTACCAATGAAGTTTGCCTCTATGCATATCATCTTTGAGTTTGACGGAGAATTTGATGCAAGTAAAGCGAAGCGTTATATAGGGGCATCTTTGGAGAGTTACTGTA
>NZ_JBATIY010000062.1:0-1904 GCF_049668085.1 Sulfurovum sp.
ATCTTTTACTTGTGTGACGATGGAACTGCTGATCAAACTGGTCCAGAAGATGAAACGGCATATTTTGTAGATGCCTGTAAAAAAAATGACGTTAAATTTGACCTAGAACATTGTGTAAAGTCAAGAAATGATGGAAATCAAACCGTAAAAGAGGTTTTAAATTTCTTTGAACGTATGGCTTCTGAGGCATAAACTAGGACTATTAATTAATATTGATGTAGACTTCTACAAAAAGGATATTTATGGACATGAGCATGCACATAGAACCGATAAATTTAGTGAAGTCATTGAGGGGCACCTACAAACAAGCAGATAAAGAAATGGTTTTAGAAGTAATCAGTGCCTATAAGGAAAAGTATAATTGTAGCTATAAACATGCTTACGACAAGATGGTTGATGGAAATCCATCATACTCAACATATACCGCATGGAGACGTAAATCAGCAACTAGTAAGTAATACTTCAACTTCTGAGCTAACCCCTAAATTTGACTATAAACAGGTCTGAACTATCTCTTCGCGAAGCCTGTTAGCCTCTTGGTGCATCTTCCACCAGTATGCAAGTTCACGTGCTTCCTTTGACTCTGTGTTGTTCACTAATCTTTCGAAAGTATCACTATCTAAGCCTTCAATCTCATCAGAAAAATCTGAAACACAGTCAACAAGAAAGTCATAATCATATGAGTCTGCACACTCTTGTATCTCTTCTGGGACTTCTTTACTCTGTACTACCAGTAGGTAGGCATAGAGTTGACAATTTCTACGTAATCGTAGCTCTTTGTTAGATGGATTCATGATCTGCTATCCTTTTTAAAAGTTCAAAATAATCTATTTTATCTTACTTTACCCTAGTAATGTTAAATTATCTTTAAGATGATTTTTATATTTTTTAAATTGATATTATTTCAATAAAACATATTAAATTATGTTATGAATTATGCTAAAATTATATATACATCATAAATCTGAAGTGAGTCTCTATGAACCCAAAAATATTAGAATCTTTACCCATAGGAGTATTTGACACTTTTCCTATATGGCAGATATACATTAGTATGATCCTGATTTTATTTCTTTCATTTGAAATAGGATATCGAATTAGTAGTTTTACTGCTTCAAATAAAGACAAAGAAGGATTCGCCTCCATCAGTCCTATGGTCAGTGGTTTATTAGCCATGCTGGCTTTTGTTCTCGCATTTACATTTGCGATGGCTGCTTCTCAGCATAACCTTAGAAAACAAAATATTCTCAATGAAGCAAATATAATCGGAACTGCATATGTTCGTGCAGATTTACTTGGTGAAAGGGATGAAAAAAAAGTAAAGCAACTTTTAAAAGAGTACGTAAATAGTCGTGTATATGCTATACAAACTGGAGACTTAAAACAAATACAAGAAGTGATGGAAAGATCTTTAGAGATTCATGCACTGCTTTGGGAACAGGTTTCTTCAGCAATGAAAAGAGAACCCAAGATATATGCGGGACTTATACTTCAATCGATTAACGATATAATGGATATACATCAATCACGTGTAACAGCGGGCTTTTACAATCGAATCCCCAGTAGTATTTGGTTAGTACTATTGGCTATTTCTTCATTGACTATGATCACAATGGGGGCCCAGGCTAGACTTTCAAAGTCCCGTAGGTTAGCTGCTGTAATACCTCTTATTCTGGCCTTTGCAACGCTTACTGAAGTAGTATTGGATCTTGATCGTTCTCAGGAAGGTATGATAACAGTAGGACAGGATGCTATAATCGATCTACAAAAGGGTCTAAAGATAAAGTTGGATTCGGAATAGATTATATTATTGTATAGAAAGAGAAGAAAACACTTATGCGCACTCTAAATAGAAACTTTATAAAGTCATATATTTTATAATGTTTTTAGAACAAGACATTTTT
>NZ_JBATIY010000063.1:0-1992 GCF_049668085.1 Sulfurovum sp.
GGTGAAGAAAGAAGTGATGACAGTGAAGAAGTATTTAATGATAGAATGAAAATTTATACTGATCCATTGACAGATATTCAAGCATTTTATACAGAGAAAGACCTTTTAAAGGTGATCGATGGTGCCAGAACACTTGAAGAAGTGGTTGCAGATATGGAAGCTTTTGTAAAGAGTAAGATCTAAAACTACTTACCCACTTTTATAGTGGGTAACGCTACATTTTCCTATACTATATTTTCTTATCTAAAATATAATCCCTAATTATTTATATCACACTTTTATTTATATAATTAAAACAAATATTGTTCAATCATCAAAAAATATACGATAAAATTGCAAAATATGCTTTAATATTAAATAAAATTAGATACTATATATGTACATTAACTAATAAAAGGACAAGGTAATGAACGTAAAAACAACAAGAAACTTAGGGAAATTGATTGCGCTTTCACTCATCACATCAACGATGTTACATGCAACAAATGGAGATAATCTTATCGCTATAGGTACTAAAGCACGTGGTATGGGTGGGACTAGTATAGCAGTTTCTCATGGAGCAGAATCAGGTATTTCAAACCCGGCAATGATAACATCGATAGAAAGTTCAGAAATTTCATTTGGTGGTACTGTTTTCATGCCAGATATTCAGACAACAATAGCTGGTTTTGCAGATGGCGGACTCACAAGTGATGCAGACTTAAGTATGATTCCAGCAGTATCTCTTGCTCATAAAATAGATGACAATTGGTACATCGGTATTGGTATGTGGGGTGTAGCTGGTTTGGGTACAGATTATCAAGACAATCCACAAAATCTTATGGCGGGACTCAGTGGTAACTTTAAAATGGTTACAAATCTCCAGCTTATGCAATTTGGTGTACCAATCGCATACAAAACAGGTGGTTTAAGTGTAGGTGTTACTCCTATCGTTCAATATGGAAACTTAGATATTAACTATGTTATGCCAGCAGGATTAAATGGTCTTCCAGCAGATATGTCTGTCGGTTCAGGTATTGCACAAGACTTTGGTTTTGGATGGAACCTTGGTATGTCTTATGACTTTTCAGCAAATGGTGTAAATGGTCTAACTTTAGGTGCAATTTACAAATCTTCAATTGAGATGGACTATGACGGTCAACTTACTACTGCTGTCGGACCATTCACTATGGGTATGCCTCAAACACTACTTCCTGATGGAGATAAGCTTGAGCAACCATCTGAATATGGTGTAGGTATTGCTTACCAAATGCAAGGACACACTTTTGCATTTGATTACAGAAAGATACAATGGTCAGACGCTAAAGGATATGAGGCCTTTGGTTGGGATGATTCTGATGTATATGCATTTGGTTATGCCTATACAGAAAATGAATGGACTGTCAGACTTGGTTACAACTATGCTAGTTCTGCAGTAGTTGAAACTATGGATCCAAGACTTAACTTCTTTAATCTTTTAGGTTTCCCAGCAACAGCAGAAAAACATTATACAATTGGTGGAAGCTATGTATTTTCTGATTCATTTTCTGTTGACTTAGCATATGTGTATCAAGATGAGAATACAGAAACATATGATGTAAGTGGTCTTGGTTTTCCTAGTACTATAAGTACTGATCACTCAGAAAACAGTATTGCTTTCCAATTAGCATATAAGTTCTAATCACTGATCTAACTTTTAGAAGAGATATTAAAAGCATCTCTTCTAAACTCCCTATTACAATTAATGCTCATTCTCCTACAAATACAACACCTAGTACACACATATAACTATTAGCATCTTATTAAAAAATAAAATACGCTATATCTACATATATATTGAAAACAGATTTGTATTGGACCTTTATAGTATTCATCAATAAGAAATAGTCCCATATAACAGTTATTATTGTAGAGGTAATACCCAACCACGTAGAAGCAGGTAATCTAGAGTTATAATCGAGCCCTAGGCATGTAAACAAGTGCTTGTATCTCTCAGTAAAGCATGTGTAAAAT
>NZ_JBATIY010000064.1:0-2432 GCF_049668085.1 Sulfurovum sp.
ATCCTATTGAGCGCTTCAACTGCTCCCATTGGTAGTTCTATCTGAGCACCGAAGCTTTCTCTTGGGTTGATACGTATCAGAGGTATATTGAACCTCAAGGCTATCTGCTCTGACGTGTTCCTTACAGTTGGCACAGCTGTGCCAGCTCCCATCTCAACAATGGCAAGTTTTGCACCTTCTTTTTCTAATTTATTTATCCATAGTCCTAATCTTACTCTTTGGTCATCAGTACGTGCATCCTCCCAGCTGTAATCACCAAAAATCAATATATTTGGTCTTGCCATAGCCCCACAAAATGGACAAGAGGGTAATGGTTCTTTAGCTTTAAAGCCCTCTTCTATCTTTATGAAAGTATCATCTGCAGACCATAACCGTCTATGACAGTTATCGATGCATTGGAGGTGATGTATGGAGCCGTGACACTCCATTATTTCCTTTTCTGAAAAACCTGCTTTCTGAAACTGTCCATCTACATTTGAAGTGAAAACAAAGCTTGCATATTTTTTAGTATTAGAATAATCTAAAAGCTTTTTAAACCCCTCATGCGGTACGGTATCACGGTAAAGATGCAGCCTATGCCCATAGAAAGCCCAAGCCAACTGAGGGTCAGACTCAAACCACTCAGGATTTGCCATCTCTTCAAAATGAAGCCCCAACTCTTTTGCCTTTGGATATGCATTCCAAAACCCTTCTACCCCTCGAAAATCAGGCAAGCCTGAGTCTACTCCCATCCCTGCTCCCGCAGTGATAAATATGGCATCAGAATCTTGTAATAATTGTTTGGCTTTTTCTAAGTTTTCTGTGATGTTCATAGAAGGATTATAGCACAAAGAAAAAGCTTATTAATAGTAAACCTTTTCAATATATAAAAATTTTTTGTATACTCTAATTATAAAGATATAATTAAAATGGAGAAATATATGAAAACTGTTTCACTGGTTCTTGGGAGTGGTGGTGCTCGTGGTTTGGCACATATTGGGGTGATACATTGGCTTGAAGAAAATGGCTATGAAATCAGATCTATTTCTGGATGTTCCGTAGGTGCTATGATCGGTGGAATATATGCCGCTGGTAAACTGGATGAATTTGAGCAATGGGTACGTCCCTTAACGAAATTAGACATCCTCACATTATTAGATATGTCATGGAGTAGAAATGGACTTGTTCAAGGCGATAAGATCATTGAGAGTTTAGTCGAGTTAGTAGGTGATCAAACGATCGAAGAGCTACCTATTCCTTTTACTGCAGTCGCTGCAGACATAAACAATGAGAAAGAAGTTTGGATGAACTCCGGCAGCCTGTTTGATGCAATACGAGCATCAATATCATTACCACTCTTCTTTACTCCTTACGATCATAAAGGTATCAAACTGATAGATGGTGGCGTTTTAAACCCCGTTCCAATAGCTCCAACCTTCAGTGATGATACCCAGATGACCATTGCTGTTAATCTAGGTGGACCCTTAGAAAGCATAAAAATATCTAAAGATACACAAAAGACCCTTACAAAGGAATCAGAAACATTTCATCAAAAGATTAGTAACTTTATCGACAATTTAAAACAAAACATTCAGGAAGAAGTAGAACAAATAGATTTAGGCGTTTTCGATATTGCCAATCAGGCATTCGATGCTATGCAAAGTACGATCGCAAGACAAAAGCTTGCAGCATACCCACCAGATCATACGATTGAAATTGCCAGAAATGCATGTGGAACCCTAGAGTTTGATCGGGCAGATGAAATGATAGCTTTGGGGTATAAAAAAGCTAAAGAGTGTTTTGCGTAATCTTTGTCTATTTAATTGAAAAATTACTTTTACATGATAACCTTATAAGATCATATGTTTTATAAGGTTTTAAGAAAGCGTTCAAAGTTTTTCATCAACTTCCTTTACCATCTCTACTAACAATATGTGCGCTTTATGAATACCTGTAATAATAATATTTTCACCTATGATTTCTGCTGCATCACCAGACTGAAACAATGTGCCATTAATATTGGCTCTACCTTCCATCAATTTAAGATAAACTTGTCTTGCACTTCCTACTTCAAATCCTATCTCTTGAGTATCATCAAGTTCACAGGCGTACATTGATGTATCTTGGTAAATATAGATATGAGCATCGCTGCCTTTTGGACCAACCAAATAAAGCCATTGATTTTTACGCTCTTCAACTTTAAATGATTTTGAACCATATTGAGGTTCTAAGTTTTTAGCGTGAGGAACTATCCAAGTTTGAATAAGATGGACTACCTCATCACCATCATTCATCTCTGAATGTGTTATGCCCGTTCCCGCTGATAAATATTGTATAGCACCTCTTCCTAAACTCTCTTTGTTCCCCATTGAATCAACATGCGTAAGTTCACCACTTAATACATAAGTAATAATCTCCATATCTCTATGAGGATGCGTGCCAAAACCTTTATG
>NZ_JBATIY010000065.1:0-54118 GCF_049668085.1 Sulfurovum sp.
GTGTGGCTCAATGCACTTGACAGAGAGAGTACGCTTAAAATCTATCATGGCATCTTTCATGCGTTATCTACAAAGACACCTATCAGTGTCTATACAAATGACAAAGAGTATAGAGATGTATTTCGGCATTCGAAGAAAATTTCTTTATCATCTGAACCAGGAGATACAGATATAATATTTATCACTCATGAGAGTGCATTAAATGAAATTTTGTATACTATAGGTGAAAATACGGATATGCTTAAAAAGCCGATTATCTTTGTTGCAAACTATCAATTTTTAAAGATTTCTGATGAGATAGTAGGGGCATTTTATTGGCGGAAAGGTCGTTCACAGTTATTGTTTATAAAGAAGAGATTGCAACATCATAATATTACCTTGCCTAAAGAGTATCAAAAATTTATGATCGATGAATTATGAAAAGACAATATTTCGATAAATTTATTTTTTTCTTGATGGTACTACTAATTATATTTGCTGTATTTTTACAAATTACAACAGTCAAAAGTACAGAAAAACTTAAACAAGAAGAGATAGAAAAAGCAGAACAATACGCATCCAAAATAGTGAAACTTATACAGCTTCGTACAGATAATAATATAGAATTTGAGCTCACTAACGATCCTCAACTTAGAGAACATATTAATGAATCCCTTCAAGCCTTTTTAACCAAGCAATATCAATATATTTTTGTACTTCAAAAAGATCCAAAAGGGAATTATCGTTTTTTACTTGATGGATCAGTAGAAGAACCTGAGGAGTATAAGACAATCTTTTTTCCGCAAAGTAAACTCTTTGAGAGGGTGTATGAGACACAGAAAATGCAAATTATTGAGCAGCATGAAGGTGTTGAACAGGTTTGGTTATCGTTGGTTTATCCGATCATAAATGACAATAAAACTGAAGCACTTTTAGTGTTGGATCTTTCTGAGTCTTATGGCGAATATCTGAATGATTTTAACTCTCCACTCATGAATGTTGTATGGATGATGCAGATTTTTTTAATTGTAAGTTTACACTTATTGATCTTCTTAGCATATAGATATTATAAAATGCGTAAAGAGCTTATTATTGATAAGTTGACCTCGGTATATAAAAAGCAATATTTACACGAGTTTTTTGATAAAAATAGAATAGAAGACTATAATATCATGCTACTTGATATAGATGAATTTAAAGTGGTCAATCAAAAATTTGGTTATGAGTCTGGTGATACTATACTTAAAGAATTTACACGAACACTTTCATCCACTTTATCTTCTGATACTATAATTGTACGTACAGGAGGTGCAGAATTCTTGATTGTGTCACCTCAAGTTGGGGATAATATAGCAGAAGAAGCACAAAAAATATTTGATGTGTTAAAAGAAAAAAAATATCTTATAGGTAATGAAATACAGTATTTAACTATTTCAATGAGTGCTATGAGCGTTCCTGAAAAAACTACGTCTATACAAAACATAGAGAGATTGTTGGATGAAAAACTTTTGGAAATAAAAAGTAAAGGAAAAAATAATCTAGCTGTCTTGAATACAGTGGAGCTTAGTAAAGTATATTATAACAATATCGATTATATTAAAGAATCATTGGAAGAAGAGCGATTAATATGTCTTTATCAGCCTATATATGAGACGCAAACTAAACAAATTGTCAAATATGAAGCGTTGGTAAGACTTGTTGACAAGGAAGATCCAGAAAAACTTATTGAACCTTTTCATTTTATGAAATTAGTCAAAGGGACAAGCCAATATATTAAAATGAGCAAGTTGGTCTTTCGTGAAGTATTTGGAACATTACAGAGATTTAAGGATGTAGAAATCAGTGTGAATGTAGACCTTGATGATCTAGATAATGCTGACATGATGAAACTTATTACACAAACTTTATATGAAAACAGAGATATTGCAAATAGATTGACTTTTGAAATCCTTGAAGAGCATGAGGTGAAGGATTATGGTAAGGTTATGTTCTATTTACAACAGCTAAAAGCATATGGTTCAAAAGTAGCGCTTGATGATTTTGGAAGTGGCTATGCGAGTTATAGTTATTTAATAAAGTTGAATATAGATATTTTAAAAATTGATGGAAGCATTATCAAAGAATTGAAGAATTCACCTGATCATGCTAAAACGGTTATAAGATCAATTAGGGAATTGGCTGCTTCTTTTCAATACGAATTGGTCGCTGAATTTGTTTCTGACGAAGCTATCTATAATATTATCAAAGATCTGGGTGTTCAATATGCACAAGGATATTATCTGGGAGAACCGAAACCCATTGAATGGTATATAGATAAAAACAAATAAGAGCATACACTATTAAAACTATTTTGCTATAATTATTGACTTTTACGAAAATAAATAATTTGGATAAACATGAGTAGATTATATGCAGATATTGACGATACAACATCATTACTCAATGTGAATAAGGACTAACAGGTGTTAAGTGCTGTTGAGAGAAAAATAGAACAATTTATAGCTGATCTGAATGATAAAGAGATAAGTGGACTTTATGCTCAACTTCCTCACGGTAAAAGATTACGTGCAAAACTTATTTTGAAAATTGCAGGGAATAGTCTTTTGGTAGTAAAAACTGCTGCTATTGTAGAGATGATACATGCTGCAAGTCTTTTACACGATGATGTCATAGATGATGCGTATACCAGACGTGCAAAACCTTCTCTCAATGCACTTTATGGCAATAAAACAGCCATTATGCTTGGAGATATCCTTTATTCAAAAGGTTTTTTAGAGTTAAATAATATTAGTCCGGATGTGGCTAAAATGATCTCAAATGCTGTTGTAGAACTCAGCCTTGGAGAACTTAAAGATGTTTCACTTTCCCAAACATTTAACCTCGATAAAGAAGTATATCTTGAGATGATATACCAAAAAACAGCGTCACTTATGGAAGCGAGTGCGGGAGCAGCAGCATTGTTGGCAGGTAAGTCAAAAGAGGCTTATATGACATACGGTAGAAATTTGGGTATCGCATTTCAAATGATAGACGACCTGCTTGATATCACAGCAGATGCAGCAACATTGGGTAAACCTGCATTGCATGATTTTGAAGAAGGAAAAACGACACTGCCATACATCTATCTTTATGAAGTGTTGGATAGAGAAGAAAAAGAGAAATTAAGATCCATGCATGCAAAAAATCTCTCTGAAAAAGAACAACTTTGGATCAAAATGAAGATGCGAGAACATCAAGTGATCCAAAAAAGTTATGAAGAAGCCAAAGTATTGATAGTAGAAGCAATAGCATTGATGAATGACAGAGGTGAGGATGCACTCTCAAGTATTGCTATGCAGATGATTGAAAGGGACTTTTAATGTATTACCAAGTAATGAGTTTTTCACATAAAAATTGTGATCAAGGCATGAGAGAGAAGTTGGCTTTTGCCAATGATGAAGAAAAAATCGAAATGCTGAATCAGCTGGTTGAGTTTGATTTTATTCATGAAGCATTTATCGTATCTACTTGTAACCGTGTTGAAATCGTTTTGGCAACACGCGACAACTTTTCAAGTTATCATACGATCCTGGGGCTTATGAGTCAAAAAAGTGTATTGAATTTTTATGAGGTCAAAAGTACAGGGGTACGATATGATGATGAAGAGGCTGTACAACATATTTTTGCTGTGGTCTCTTCATTGGATTCTCTGGTTGTAGGTGAGTCGCAGATCACAGGACAGGTAAAGGAGGCGTTCATGCTTTCTCATAGAAATGGAACTGCCGGACGTAAACTTAACCGTATTATCTCTTATGCAGTAAAATGTGCAGCCGAAGTACGTAATGCTACTAATATCTCCCAAAATCCTATCTCCATAGCTTCTGTTGCTGTAGCACAAGCACATAACCTTTTAGGTGATAATATGGCCGGTATGACTGCAGTGGTGATCGGCGCAGGTGAAATGGGTGTACTCGCAACGAAACACTTGTTAAGAGCAGGGTGTGATGTAGTCATGCTCGGAAGAGATCAGGAGAAGGTGGAACTGATAGCCAATGCTTTAGGTGAGAATGTAAAAGCAGCTCCAATGGAAAAACTTCAAAAGTATGTGAATCGGTATCGATTGCTTTTTTCAGCAACTTCAGCAAGAGAACCTATCGTAACAAGAGATCTTATAGAAAATGAAACGCTTCCAAGACTTTGGTTTGATATGGCAATACCTAGAGATATCGAAGAGATGGATGTAGATAAATTACAGATCTTTCGTATTGATGATCTTCGTACCATTTCCCAGGATAATCATGCTTTACGTGAAGAGCAAGCTGTAAGAGCTACAGAAATTGTAGAGAGGTATACAGACGAATTTTATGCTTGGCTCAGGGCACTCTCTATAGAACCGGTGATCAAAGAGATGAGAGAACAGGTCAATGAAGCCATAGATGCGGAGATGCAACGGGCGATCAGAAAAGGCTTTGTCCCTGCTGATGCTGAAGAGAATATGCGTAAAATGGCAGAGCAGATGTTTAAACGTTTTTTACATGAACCAACACAAAACCTCAGACAATCTTCTGCAGAGAAGAAAAATGCAAACTGCATCGAATCAATAAAAAAAATATTCAATGTCGATACAGAGAATATTGATCTAAAACAGTATAAAAATGACCACCATACAAAAGGATACAGCGCGTGAGATTTTCAAGATTATTAATCCCTACAACCAAAGAGACACCTAATGATGCAACATTGGCAAGTCATATTTACCTTATACGAGGCGGATTTATACAGTCAGTAGGCGGAAGTGGACTCTACAATTTTTTACCATTAGGTAAAAAGATACTTGATAAAGTACATGCAGTAGTGAAAGAGGAATTAGACAAAGCAGGATGTCAAGAGGTGAGTCTTGCTTTTGTTACCCCAGCAGCACTTTGGGAAGAGAGTGGCCGTTTAGAGAAGTATGGTAAAGAGTTATTGCGCTTTAAAGACCGTAAGAACAATGATTTCATTTTGGGACCAACACATGAAGAGATGATGGTAAACCTTGTGAGGCAAACGGTTAAAAGTTATAAACAACTCCCTTTAAACGTCTATCAGATCAATCTCAAATTCCGTGACGAGATCAGACCGAGGTTTGGTTTGATGCGTGGGCGAGAGTTTTTAATGAAAGATGCCTATAGTTTCCATGCTTCTACAGAAGATATGCAAAGAGAATTTGCATTGATGGAAGAGACGTATAAAAAAATATTTACACGTCTTGGGTTGGAATTTAGAGTCGTAGATGCAGACTCTGGTGCGATCGGTGGATCTGGAAGTAAAGAATTTATGGTACTGGCTGACAGTGGTGAAGATACGATAGTGGTGTGTGATGATTGTGAATACGGTGCAAACATAGAAGCTGCTGTAGCAAAAGCGAAAACCTATGATGCCTCTACGGAGATCAAAGTGATCACGATGAAAGCACTTTATGATGAAGGTGAAACGAAGATAGTACATTTTGCCTTACCTGCATCTATAGAACTTCAGGATGTAAAAGCTTGTAATGCGGTCAATGCCAATGATCTTGTGGAACATGAAGAGACGGACACGATAGAAACAATGGTTGTCGACAGTGCTTTGGAAGGTGTAGACAGTCTTGCAGCAGAAGAAAAATCATATGCTGATATATCAGCTGTTCAAGAGGGAGACTCTTGTGCTACTTGTGGTGGTGCATTGCGTTATACCAAAGGTATAGAAGCAGGGCATATATTCCAGCTGGGAACACAATACTCTGAACCATTAGCGGCAAATTTCTTAGATGAAAATGGAAAATCACAACCGATGGTCATGGGAACCTATGGTATAGGGGTGAGCCGTTTACTTGCCGCCATTATTGAGCAAAATCATGATGATAAAGGGTGCATCTGGACGAAAGAATCTGCACCGTTCGATCTACAGATCATTGTTTCAAATATCAAAGATGAGGCGCAGATAGCTTTAGGTGAAAAGCTTTATGAAGCCATGTTGGCTAAAGGAGTGGATGTGCTGCTTGATGAACGAAAAGACAGGTTTGGTGCCAAGATGAAAGATTATGAACTCATTGGTGTACCTTATGCTGTGGTCATCGGTAAAAAACTTACAGATGGAATTGTAGAGTTTATGACAAGAGATGGTATGGTAAAAGAAGAAGTCTCTGTTGAAACCATAGCAGATCTATTGTCAGAAAGATTTTAAATGATTTTTTTAATTATACCTTTTGCCCTTCTCGAACTTTATCTCTCATTAAAAACAGGGGAGAGTATTGGTTTTTTATGGTCAGTAATATGGATCATACTTAGTTTTGCCCTGGGTATGATGTTGTTGCAAAAGTCTTCGCAAACCATGGTAGGGAATATGCAGTCAATGAGACAAGGTAAACTTGATCTGAGAAGATTCCAAAATGTAAGCATGGCTTATTTTATCGGTGCGATACTTCTTATTATTCCAGGGGTATTTAGCGACTTTTTAGGAATAATTGCACTTTTCTATACGCTTTATTTACAATTTATTGTTAAAATAACGCCTGAACAAACAACTCATTTTACAAAACAAGGAGATGATAATGTCATTGATGTCGAAATTATTGATGAGCACAGTCGCAGCGACCGTAGCTCTTAGTGCAAATGCACAGCCTGATACTAAAAAATTACTTAGATATGTTAAAAAATCTGTGGTTAAGAACCCAGAGGTAAAAGTAAAAGGTGTGACGATCATTGAGTCTAAAACACATGAGAAATTACCTGGATGGACGATCTTGTTAACGACTATGGACCTAGAGTATCAGAAAAAAGAGATACATGCACCTGAAACGATGTTCGTGAAAGATGGACTTATTACAGGACATTTAGTGGATCTAAAAACAGGTAATGATTACCGTGATAATATTAAGCCTAGTGTACCTGAGAGTTATTATAATGATGCTCATTTGCTTTTTGGTAACAAAGATGCAGAGCATAAGATACTTATCTTCTCTGACCCTCAATGTCCATTCTGTCAAGATGTAGTACCGGAGATCTTTAAAGCAGGAAAAGAGAACCCTACAAAAATTGCAGTCTATTATTATCATTTGCCATTGCTTCGAATACACCCTGTTTCAGATGTTTTGACACGTGTAATGCATGTTGCACAACATGAAGGGAAGATGGATGTAGTTGAAAAGATCTATTCATTAAAGATCAATCCCAGAGAGACTGATATGACTAAAATACTTGCTGCCGTAAAATCACATGCAGGCTATAGTGTTACCGCTGCACAAGTGAATGCAAAAGAGGTAAGAGAAGCGATGAAAGCAGATGAAATTGCTGCAGGTAAAATGATGGTTTCTGGTACACCTACTATATATATAGATGGTGAGTGGGATAAGATGCGTAATGGGTATGAAAAGCTCATAAAATAACATCTTCATACAAGGTAAACAGTGGAAAAATTAATTATCGCAACCAGAGCAAGTAATCTTGCTCTTTGGCAGGCATATCACATTAAAGATAGAATCGAAACATCGTTTCCAGAGATCACAGTAGAACTCAATGAAATTACTTCTAAAGGTGACAAGATACTTGACAAACCACTTGCACTTATAGGGGGGAAAGGGCACTTTACAAAAGAGCTTGAAGATGAGATGCTTGAAGGGAATGCAGACTTGGCAGTGCATTCACTTAAAGATGTCCCTACTTATATTCCAGAGGGGTTAGAACTGTGTGCCATAACGACACGACAGGATCAGAGTGATGTACTGCTTTCACACACCTATAAAAGTTTAGATGAACTTCCCCAGGGGGCAGTGATAGGAACAACAAGTCTTAGAAGACGTATGCAGCTTCTTGAAAAGCGTCCAGACCTGAAAGTAAAAGAACTTAGAGGAAATGTAAATACTAGACTTAGAAAGCTCAAAGAAGGGCAATATGATGCGATCATACTTGCTTATATCGGACTTCATAGACTTGACCTGTTGAAAGATATTCCATTTGTTGAAAAGCTGGATTTTTTCATCCCACCTATGGGGCAGGCTGCTTTGGGTATTGAAATTGTAAGTGCCAATGAAAGAATTCGTGAAATAGCGATGACCTTAAATGATGAAAACTCTTTTATCTGTACAAAGTTAGAACGTGATTTTGTTTCTAAGATAGGAGCAGGTTGTTCAGCGCCTGTGGCGGTAAATGCTGTGATAGATGAAGAGAACATCACTGTAAAAGCGATGCTTGGTTACCCTGATGGGACGAACATTATGCACAAAGAACTTACATCAAAGGTAGGTGAATGTGATACATTAGGTCAAGAATTGGCTGAAGTAATGATAGCTGAGGGTGCCCTGGACATACTTGAAAAAGCAGAAGCTATAGCATTTAAAGATGAAATGCCAGAGAGACTATAGTTCAATCTTTAAGTAGTGTATTAGGATGAGTAAATCACAATGATAGTGTAGTAAAGATAGGCTTTGCCTATTTTACGTTCTGTTAAAAAAAGACTTTTATAAAAGATGCAGTGGCTCCGGCCGCCATCCCTTCGGCCATACCTTCCATTGGAATCTCTCTAATGACTTTAGTAGCTTTTTCCCCCATGATACGATCCATCTGTTTTGACATCTCATACTTTATAAGTTTTTGCAGTCTCAGATTTACTTTTGGATCACCTAATGATCCATATACTTTTCCTGAAAATTCTCTGCTCTGCATTTTAACGTCAAAATAGGTATCAATGGTGTTCTCTTCTGAATTCATGTTTATGCTTGTCAAATAGAGGTGGTTTCTTTTGTTTTTAAGTATTATATCTCCTACGAGAATCCCGTCATGGTAACTTGCATCCAAACGGCTATTGTTAAAGATCTCTCTTTTCAAATTCACAGCAGATTTTTTACGAATAAGTCTGACTAACTTGGTATGTACTATTTTTGCTTTGTCAAGTTCTGCATTGACCACCAAAGTTTCTCGTATAAAGTTGTAATACATATTGCCTGTGACCTCTGCCGTTAAAATAGGAGGGTAAGGGAATATCCTCATGAACTTCTGAAAAGAAATACCTTCTAAGTCTATAAATAAGCCATCTTTTTCAAAAAAATAATTGAGTATTCCTCCATAGGATAGGGAATGACCAGTGATCATCATATGCTTGTTAAAGATCATTTCTCCGGTGGTATAAAATGGACCTAAGTATTTATACCCTAAGAGCGTTTCTAATCGTGATAGGTCTTTTACATCAAGGATATAGCTTGCCCTAGCAAGTTTTTTCGCTTGGTCATACTGTCCTTCTGAAATAGTGAGATTTAAGTAAGGTGAAGTGATATTTGACTGAAAAGTATGTAACATACCATCAATTTCAACTTTTGCGTGTAGATTCAAAGGCAATCCTGAAAGGTTGCTGTCTTTGACTGCATAGACAAATGAACCTTCTCTGTTGTCTTTTTCCATAAATTTAAAGTTGACATCAATATTTGCTTTACCTTTAATCAGTTCATCATAGCCCATGAGTGTAAAAAGTTTTGTGGAATTTACATCTCTCATAAGTATGCTCAGGTTTTCAACTTTATCTGTATATTTGAGAACATGATAGGTAACATTACCATCTAATGCTTCTCCTTCACCTCTTATATACATACGGGAATATGGCCCATTGATATGTCCATTGACATTGATTTTATCATCAATTTTACAAACATCAGTTGCAATACAATCACTAATAAGGTTGTAATCCATATCGAGTGAACTGCTTGTCAGAGTACCTGTAAGTGTGAGTTTTGCTTTTCTTTCAATATTCATCTCAAGAATGATTTGAGGATATTGCTCTAGATTGATAGATGTAAATATGACTTCTAAACCAGATTTTTGACTAAGTTTTTGACTCGCGAGGTCACGTAGGTATTGTTTTCCAGAAGAGGTACCCAAAAAGGTATAAAGTCCTACACTAAGTAACACTAGTGTAAAAAGAAAAAATTTTAAAAAATTAGACATTCCTAGATGAGACCTTATATAGTTTCTTGTGTATGATACCATAGAGTCAATGAATCGGAGACAAATAGTTAAAAGTTAGAAAAATACTCCCATAAATCCTCCGGCAACACCAGATGCAGCATCTTTTGCAGCTTCACCCATTGGCATTTTTTCCATCATCTTACGGTTTCCTTCTCCCACCATAGAATCCATCTGTTTATCCATTTTGTGTCGAATAAGTTTTTGCATATTTAAGTTTACTTTAGGATCATCCACTGATCCATAGACTTTTCCTGTAAATTCTTGATCTTGCATTTTAAAGTCAAAGTATGCATCTATGGTGTTTTTTTCAGTATTGAGTGTTGTGTTTGTGAGATAAAAAGAGCTGTTGTCACTTTCAAGTTTTAAGTCTCCACGTAAAATATCGTTCTGATAAATTGCTTCTAAAGTACTGTAATCAAATTCTTCTACAAGCATATTGACTTGAGATTTCTTATAGATAGTACTTACCATGTCTGAAGGTAAAAATTTTGCATTTTTCAGATTGGTCTTTACGATCATACGTTTTTGTATAAAGTCGTAATTTATCTTACCCGTAGTATCACCATCTAGTAAAATAGGATGAGGGAATAAGGTCATAAAACGTTTAAATGATACTTCCGTTAGGTCTATGTTCAACTTGTCTTTTTCATAGACAAAATCAAGTATTCCTCCAAAGGTTTTTGAAACGCCTTGTAGTTTTAAATGTTTGGTGTGGGTTGCTTCACCCATAGCGTATAAGGGACCATGGTATCTGAAACCCAACAGTTCTTCAAATTCGGTCAAGTCTTTCACGTCAATGACATAAAAAGCAGTTGTCAGATTTGCATCTGCATCACGTGAGCCTTCTGAAATATTTATCTTAGCATTCGCCAGAGTCATATCAGCAGCAAAAGTTTGTTTTGCATTATCTACATTTATCTGTGCTTTCATAGTGAAAGGAAGCTTGGAAAGTGTACCTTTTTTAAAGGTATAAACGAGATTTCCTTTCTTGCTTTTTTCACCTAAATATTCAAAATCCGCTTCTATATCTGATCTTCCGTGTGGAAAGGTTGTCTGACCAAGAAGTGTGGAGAGTTTTAATGCGTGAATATTTTTCATAGAAAGTGTCAAGTTCTCTACTTTATCATCTACCTTAGTTCCATCATAAGTAACAGTGCCATTCAGTGCTTTTCCTTTCCCGCTAATGTGTAACTGAGAAAAAGGCCCATTAAGGTGACCTGATATGTTGACATCATCTTCTATCGTACAGATATGACTAGGAAATCTAGCAGTGTTGAGTGCATAGTCCATATTGACCCAATTGTCATTGAACAAACCATTAAGTCGAACGTTATAATGGGTGTTAAATGTCCCATTAAATCGAAGGTAGGTATCTTGTACCGCATTTTGCATCTGTGCAGCATCATCTAGACTCGCAAGATATGTTTTTCCTGCCAATTTATATTTTTTTGTTTTTAAATCAATGGTTGTATCAATGGATTTTTTTGTAAGATTTATCTTGGCATCACGTAATCGTAAATGATTTTCTGAGTTTGCAAAACGTATAGCACCAGTTAAAGTATCATCTTTATATACGATATCCACATGACTGTTATCAAACACTTCCTGAGTCAGATCAATACCAGACTTTGCAGAGAGTGTATGGAGAAGTTCTGAAGGTAAAAATTTTGCATTTTTAAGCTCGGTTTTCACTTTTGTCGTTTTTGTCAGGAAGTCATATTGCATTCTTCCTGTTAGATTGGTATCAAGAATTGGCGTATAAGAGAGACGTTCCATGATATTTTGGGAAGGGACATTCTCTAAATCAATTTTTAATGCATTTTCCTCATATAAAAAGTCAAGCAGACCACCTAAACTTTTAGAAAGTCCTTTCACGATGAAGTGTTTATTATATTCTATCTCACCCATAGCATAAAAAGGACCTGCATACTTCTCTTTAGATAATTTTTCTAGAGCGCCTAAGTCTTTAATGTCCAGTGTGTAAAAAGCATGTGCATATTTTCTCTCTTGATCATAGTGTCCTTCAGTAATGTTGAGTTTTAACCCTGCTGCAGTAACATCCATAGCAATGGTGTGGTTCGTATCTATGACATCTATTCTTGAATGAAGATTGACGAGTAGACCAGAGATGTTCTCGTTCTTGACCTCATATACTATCTTGCCTTTTTTACTCTTTTCTCCTATGTGATCAAAAAGGATGTTGGCATCAGCTTTACCTTTAAAAACAGCAGTTTCTCCAAGAAGTGTAAAAAGTTTACTTGAATTGATATCGTGCATTACAAGTTTCAAATCTTTAAATACATCACTATGTTTTGTCAAGACATAACTGACATTTCCATCAAGTGCTTTTCCTTCTCCTGTGACATGAACATTATGTAGTGGCCCATTCATATGACCCAGGATGTCAATTTCGTCATCTATTGTACAGATATTACTTTGTAGACAATTGCTTGTAATCCTATAGTCGATATCAAGATGATCGTCCGCTATATAACCTTTAAGTTTGAGGTTATATTTTTCTTCAACGATCATATCAGCTTCAAGATAAGGATATTCTTGTAGGCTAATAGACTCAACTTTAACGCTTAATCCAAGCTCTTTGCTAATGGAAGAACCGACGGTATTATATATCTGCTGGTTTCCTAGTGATGTAAAGAAAAAAAATACAAACACAAGTGCAATAAAAATAATAATAAAAATAATATATTTTATAATGGCTGACATAAGTAAAATGACCTTAGTTACTTTTTATTATAATACCATAAAAAGTATATTTACCATAGTCCAGCAGGTAATTTTTATGCTTCTATCGGATATGCTTTTAGATTATAATCGCACTGTATCTATTGTATAAGTTCTTCATCGATCTATTATCTTGTGTAACAGATTTTTGGTTATAATCTTTTCAATAAAAATGCAAAGGTTTGTGAATGCAAGATGTTGTGCAGTGGCTAAAAGATAACGGTAATTTAAAGATAATAGATGAACCACTTGATGTGGAACTTGAGATTCCTCATGTTGCGTATGTAGAAGTAAAGACAGATGACTCTCGTCCAATTCTGTTTACAAATCCGATCAACAGAGCTAAAGGTATAGAGTATGATATGCCCGTACTAATGAACATCTTTGCGAATAAAGAGCTCACTGAAAAGATCTTTGGTAAACATCCTGATGATCTTGCAGAGGGTATTGATGATCTTCTTAAGCTTAAACCGCCTAAAGGGCTTAAAGCAAAATTGGCAATGATCCCTAAACTTTTCTCTCTTAAAAATGTTTTTCCTAAACGTTTGAATTTTAAAGGTGAATGCCAGGAAGTGATCATTTCTAAGGATGAAGTGGATCTAGATAGATTGCCGATACTCAAGACTTGGGAAAAGGATGGTGGGGCTTTCATTACGATGGGACAAGTCTACACAAGAAGTCTTGATGGAGAAATGCAAAACCTAGGTATGTATAGATTGCAACAGTATGATAAAAATAGACTGGGAATGCACTGGCAGATACACAAAGATGCTTCTCACTTTTTTGATCAGTACCAAAAAGCAGGGGAGAAGATGCCTGTTACCGTTGCTATAGGAGGTGATCCACTCTATATCTGGTGTGGACAGGCACCTATGCCTCATGGGATGTTCGAGATGTTGCTTTATGGTTATGTTCGTAACAAAAATGCACAACTTGTGAAGTCCATTACCAATGATATCTATATTCCGCGTGATGTAGATGTGGTGATAGAAGGTTTTGTAGATACGGAACGAATGGAAATAGAAGGGCCTTTTGGTGATCATACAGGTTATTATACACTTAAAGAGCCGTTTCCGGTCATGGATGTAGAGACGATAACGATGAAAAAGCATCCCGTTTTTCAGGCTACAGTGGTTGGGAAACCACCATTGGAAGACAAGTATATGGGCTGGGCAACGGAACGTATCTTCTTACCCATGCTCAAACCAATGGCACCAGATCTCATAGATTATAATATGCCTGAAAATGGTGTATTCCATAACCTTATATTGGCAAAGATGAAAACACTCTATAAAGGGCATGCTCAGCAGTTTATGCATGCATTTTGGGGTGTAGGTCAGATGAGTTTTGTAAAACATGCTCTTTTTGTAGGGGAAGATGCACCTGAACTTGAAGAGAGCAAAGCGTTAACAGCGCATATACTTAATAGACTTGATAAGAGTAAAGTCCTCATTACTCAGGGTATAGTAGATCATCTTGACCACTCTTCATCAGAACAATTTGTTGGCGGAAAACTAGGTGTGGATGCAACAGGGGATGAGGTTGAAGAGGGGGTTGAAAAATTACTTTCAGATAAGGTGCTTCTTAAGAAGATACAAGAGATAAGTGAAAGGGTAGTTGGACTCAAACAATATATGACAGAGACTAAAACACCTGTTTGTGTTATTAGTGTAGATAAGAAAAAGTCTCAACTCAAACTTATCAAAAAGCTTAAAGGCTTAAATAAACATATTAAACTGCTTATCATCGTAGATCAAGAGAATAATGACTTGAAAGATCCGTACATGCTCATTTGGCGTGTGGTCAACAATATTGATGCGAGTAGAGATATTAAACTCGAGCCATTTATAGCAATAGATGCAACCAATAAAAGTGAAGTAGATGGATATGAAAGAGAGTGGCCTGGCGATACATTCTGTACAAAAGAAGTGCTGGATATGCTTCAGGAAAAAGGACTTATAGATATAGATGAAGCATTTATTAAAAAGTTTGGCTTACTTCCTTTCTAATTTAATTTTCTTTTAAAGTTACTATGATAAAATTTCCTTGTTAATAAAAATTATCTTTAAGGAAATAACATGTTAGTAACTAAAAAAGCTCCAGATTTCACAGCAACAGCTGTACTTGCAAATGGTCAGATCGTAGACGACTTTAATCTTATGGAAAACCTAGGTGAAAAAGGTGCAGTACTTTTCTTCTATCCACTAGACTTTACATTTGTATGTCCATCAGAAATCATTGCATTCTCACACAGAGCTGCAGAGTTTAGAGAAAGAGGCGTAAATATTATCGGTGTATCTGTAGATAGTCAATTCTCACACTTTGCATGGAGAGAAACTCCAGTAGCTGAAGGTGGTATCGGTAGAGTTGATATGCCACTTGTTGCAGACCTTTCTAAGCAAATCGCTAGAGACTATGATGTTCTTCTTGATGAAGCAGTAGCACTTAGAGGTTCATTCCTTATCGATGCTGATGGTACAGTAAGACACGCAGTGATCAATGACCTTCCACTAGGTAGAAACATTGATGAGATGATCAGAATGGTAGATACTATGTTATTTACAAACGAGCATGGTGAAGTATGTCCTGCTGGTTGGGTAAAAGGTGATGAAGGTATGAAAGCTGACACTGCAGGTGTTGCTGAGTATCTTGCTAAGCACGAAGGCGATCTTTAAGATTACCATATTCTCAAGCCAAGGCTTGAGAATATATAGATGAGTTTATGATCGTAAGCTTATCTATATATTCAAAGGAGAATTCATGACAGATTATGCAACACTGCTCAAAGAGAGTGAACTTAAAGCTACATTTCAACGTATGAATATATTAGAACGTATTGAAGTGCATGGTCATATGTCTATTGATGCCATCTATGAAGAAGTCGTTAAAACACATCCATCTCTTTCTCTTGCAACAGTCTATAAAAATATTATTTTAATGGTAGAGAAGGGCGTACTTGTTGAAGTACCTATTACTGGGAAAAAACCAAAATATGAACTTTCTAAAGAGGATCATATTCATTTGATTTGTACAGAGTGTGGAGAGGTAGAAGATAAAGCAAAAGATACTGTAACGGAAGATCTATTTGTTTCTATAACGCACAAAGAGAACTTTACGTTAAATAAGCAACAGATCAATCTTTATGGTGTATGTGCGTATTGCCAAGAAGCAGAGGCATCGTAAGGTTAGAATTTAAATAGCACTTTATATTTGATCTCATCATGTTTAAGTGCACCAAAATCACGACTATCTACACTATAGGGATTCGTCCCTTCTACAAAATAATCAAAGTTTTCTATTGATTTGACCATTTTTATCATTAATCCATAGTTCGCTTTTTCAAAGACAACAGTATCATTGATCTTAATAGGAGTATCACTCCATACTTTACGGCAAACAACTCTCTGTCCATTTTTATAAAATGGATAAAGAGAGTCACCGGATATTTTATATAGTTGAAGCATTAGAGTACAGGGTAGACTACATCTTCATTTGGTGCGTAAGGTGATTGAGCAACTTTTGTCTCGACCCCTTTGATCTTCCAGAAAATTTCTGCAAATTTGTTTACTTCTGCCAGAAGTTCCATCGCTTTCTCACGTGAAGCATGCTGTTTTGCAGCTCCACCTAACATCATGATATTGTGTGCGACAGTATGGATGTCTGGATTAACAGCAAGATGTGGAGGTTTAATGAAATCACCCCAGATGATGGCTATCTCATTTTTACATTTAATAGCCTCAGTTTCTTTAACAGCAACATATCTTGCCATATCATTGTGGTAAGCTAGTTCATCAGACTTATCTGCTGCATTCATAAGATCTATCATTCTGATGACTGAAAGTGCTGCGATCTGTGCTGCACTTGGATCGTATATTCCACAAGGCACATCACAATGTGCTTTTACTTCTTTTAAGTTAAACATTTTATATCCTTTTATGTTATTTGATTTTATGGCGCATACTGCCAACTTAGACTACGATGGATAATCTAAATTGGCACTACTTGCTCCTCGTTGTTTTAATAATCTTATCATCTCCTCTCTTTCGTATAGATAAGCATAACTTAATGCACTATTTTGGTATTTGTCCTTACACTCTATATCAATTTTGCGTTCCAAAAGTGTGGTAACAATAGCAGTATTGTTTTTGTACACAGCATAATGAAGTGCTGGTAACTCGTCGGTGACATACTGCTTGGTGTCATATCCTAAAGTAAGGAGTGTCTCAACAATGTTTGGTTTTTCATGGAAGATGGCCCAAAAGAGGGCACTACGACTTTTGGCATCTTTTATGTGTATATCAAATGACTCTTCTTTAAGTGCGACAATATGTTGATCTAAACCTAAAGTAATCAGTTCAAAAAGAAGACACCACCCTTCATTGGATTGGTAATTAATATCAGCACCATTGAGTAGTAGCTGTTTTAGTGTTGAGAGATCGTTAGCATGAAGAATAAGTTCAGATGAAAGTGCATCTTGCAGTGTATTACATGACATTAGAGACTCCTGAAAGATTATATGTAGCTATGGCTATAGATAAAAAACCAACAGACATAATGCCATAACGCAAGGCATTTGCTGAACGAATCAAGTTTTCATTGATGAGATAGATGACATATCCAAAGAGTAAAAAAACGATACTCACACCCACAATAAATGCCAAAACCATTTCAAGACTGACATTTTGATGTGAGACAATGCTAAGCGTAACAAGCATACCGCGTATTCCACCTGCACCCATAAGCAGTCCAAGAGAGACTAACATACCTTTATCATGTAAGTGTGCATCTTGATAATAGATGTGTGTATGACTATGTGCATGGTGTTCATGGGTGTCAATACGTATTTTATTTGTAAATGCCAGGTAGACAAGATAACATCCCATCAAAAGAATGACTGAAGAGGAGATGACATCCCCATAGGATAAAATGGTTTCATTTGCAAACTCTCCTACTAAGAGTGCCAGTAAATAGAGCATCGTACCATGACCTAAAGCAAATAAAAAGGAGAGCATTAAAGTTTCCTTTTTCTTCTTACCTATAGAGAAAAGTGCAATAGCCGAAAGATGGTCTGGACCTAAGGCATGGAGTATTCCGTAATAGAGAATAATCAGTAATCCATATTCCATTTTCTGATTCCTTAAAATAATATTTATTTATAGATACAAATCTAGTATAGTTATAAAATATAAAACTTTACTTAAGTGAGAAGAAAATAAAAAGGAAGAGAGTAAGAAAGTGTCATCTTACTCTGTGAAGTTATTTAAATAGCGCAGAACCAACGCGTATGAGATTTGAGCCACATTTGATAGCCAATTCATAATCACTGCTCATTCCCATAGAGCAAACAGTGGCACCATCCTTTTGTAGTTTTTCGTAGATACTGTGTGTGGTTTCAAAACTTTGTTGTATCAGTTTTGTATCTTCCGTGTGTGCACCTATGGTCATAACACCTTTAAGATTGATCTGAGAACAAGTATTTTTAATCTGATGGTAGATGTCAATAGCTTCTTCACTGCTTACCCCTGACTTGCTCTCTTCATTGGCTGCATTGATCTGAAGTAGACAGTTCATTGTTGATTCTTTGACCAAGAGTTTTTTGTTGAGTTCTGTTGCCAATTCGATACTGTCAAGTGATTGCATAAGAGAAGGACGAAGATCTATAAGGTTATTGATCTTGTTTTTTTGAAGCGAACCTATCATATGCCACTCAAGCGGAAGTGCATCCAGTGCTTCCATACGCTCTCTAAGCTGTTGCACCTGGTTCTCTCCAAAGGCTCTTTGTCCCAATTCATAGAGTGTAGCAATATTTTCAACTTCCGTATACTTTGCCACTGTGACCAGCTTAACAATGTGATGTTCACTGACTGTTATACGTGCCTGTTCTATGTTCCAGATCACTTCATCGAGGTTCGATCTTAAGTGTTCTTTATCTAATATTGCCATATTAATTACCTCCTAAAAGTCTATTGATGTCATTATACAGTCCAAGCATCATAAGAGAGATTAACATGGCCCAACCTATAATGGTCATATACATCATGGCCTGCTCACTGGCACTCTTACCTGTGACTATCTCATAGAGGTTAAACATGATATGTCCTCCATCCAGTGCAGGAATAGGCAAGAGGTTGAGTACGCCTAAGTTCACGGAAATGAGAGCCGTAAAAAAGAAAAGGGCAAGTATACCTGCAGAACTTGCTTCAGCAGTGACATCTACAATGGTGATGATACCACCAAGTTTATCCGCACCTACAACACCAGTGATCAACTTTTGTACACTCTGCACGATGAGTAGAGACGCTTTTTTGGTCTCTTCCCATGCATAATCAAGTCCATCTAAAAAACCGAAGTAGACAGTTGTTTGCTCTCCTAAGGGACTGATCCCAATGATACGTCTGGTGATCTTTTCTCCAAAGATATTTTGGTCTTCTATGACCTTTGGCGTAAGTTGCAGTGTTACAAGTCGTTGCGCACGCTCTACGATAATGGTAAGGTCACCATTGGTGCCGTTAATATTCTCACCAATATTTTCCCAGTAGAGAATGTTGTTGCCATTAACCTGGATGATCTTGTCTTCTTTGGTTAATCCCGCACTAAATGCAGGTGTGTCTTTTCCTACTTCACCTACATAGGGTAACAGTTTAGGGACACCGATGTTCGCAATAGCAAAATAGAGAAGAAAGGCCAGTAGAAAATTGGCAAAAGGACCAGCCAATAAGATGATGATACGCTGCCATGGCTTTTTTACATTGTAGGAGTCTTCATCATAAGAGATGGCTGTTGGGTCAGAATCATCCTGTCCTTTCATTTTGACATATCCGCCAAGAGGAATGGCTGAAAGGCTCCACTCCGTTTTTCCTATCATTTTAGAGTATAGTTTTTTCCCAAAGCCTATACTAAAGACATCAACCTGCACACCAAAAAATCGTGCTGCAGTAAAGTGTCCAAGTTCATGAAAAAAGATAAGTACCGATAAGACTAAAAGTGCAACTATAATGCCCATAAGATTCCTCTAATATAATATTATGAATTATAGCTAAGTGTTGTAAAAAATCGATAAATCGATCTATATTAAATATATAATCAAAAATTTTGCTAAAATAAGAATATAAGGATAAAAAAAATGAAAGAAAATAGTACTGTAGAAAAAGTGATTCGAAATGTTGAAGATGAAACGTCTGAGTTAATAGATGAAATGATTGAAGAGATAGAAAATGAAGCTTTTGAGATCGTAGAAGATACGATTGAAGAGGTTCAAAAAGAGAGTATAGAAGTAGAGGATTCAGAAGAGATATTGGGTCAAACAGAAAAGAATGTTACAGAAGAGAATATTACAGAAGATGTTGAAGCCTCTGAGGAGGAGGCACCTCTACCTGCGAAAATAAAAAAACATGCAAAAGCACTTCATCTTGTAGAAAAAGCAAAAAAGATCGTTCGAGAGTCCAACGAACGGACACAATCATGCAGGCTTTTACTTGAATCAGACTTGAAAGAGTATGAGGATGCAAATGTACAACTTAAAGAAGGTGGGTTTGATGCCTGTGTTTCTTTAGTAAAAAAGTTAGGTTATCAGTCAGAACATGATCAAGCAGAAGAAGATACAAAGAGAGTTGTTTTTGAAACCAAAGAAGAGTTGAAACCCATTGTCCTAAAAGACATTTCAAGCGGTAAGTTTACAGGCTTTCTATATGCGTTATTTGGAGGGGTTGCTACAGCCATTGGAATGGTTTATCTGGCAACAGAAAAATTAGAGATGACCCTGAATGTTACAAAAATTCCTTCAGAAGATGTAACGCAAAGTATTTTGGCATGGTTCAGTACGATCATTGGTATTCAGGAGAATGTTACTATAGGTGCAGGTGTATTAGGTTCGATCACACTTTTGATCATGATCCTTATATATAAGCTACGCGTAAGTCTGAAATCAAGAAGCAATCTTCACTTTGCCGTGAAACAGTTCGTTGAAGCAGAACTTTACACGGAACAAAAAGCCAACTGCAAACAAGAGATGGATAAAGTAGATGCACACATTAAAGATGCAATAGAGACAATCAAGACATACGAAGTTCTTTTGAATGAACAAAAAGGAAAACTTCAGCGTATTTTATACATAGAAGGTGAAAAAGAAAAGAGTACGGAGTATCATGATAAATCCTATGCAGAGATACGTGACACAAAACTACTTATACGTACGATAAGAGATTTTATGGATACACCTATGTCAGAAGAAGGAAAACTTTCTTCTAAAAGTATACTGCTTTTACAGAACACAAAAGATCAGATTGATAAAGTACTTGAAAGATTTTATTAATAGGTAGTTTTAAGTTATAGGAAAAAAGGACCCGTACACTCTCCGAAGAGAGTGGCGTATTCAAAACGGGTTTTTAGGAGATTACAATTTTGGATTAAAATTTGTAAGTTGCGATAAGCTCCATAACTTGCTCATCACCATCACCTGAACCATAATCAGTCATAGTATAGACAGCATCTAGAGAGATACAGTCAGTAACTCCGTATCCTAAGATAAGGTCAAACTCAGATCCCTCTTCAGTCTCATTCTCATATTCATAGTATGCATAAGCAGCTGATACTGAAAGTCCACTGAATTCAGTTCCTGCAGAAACCATCCAAGAATCACCAACAGAGATAGAAGCAGGAGTCATCCACATACTTGTGTAAAGACCATCCCAATCAACAAATCCTACTACTTCATCTTCAACACCTACATATGCTGCTGCTAGGTTAAATCCAGCTAATGTTGTTTCTGCTTTAACACCATATGCTGTAGAACTATCCATCATATCCCAGTCTGTATCTACATATTGTGCAGCAAGACTTACAGGACCGAATTTATAACCTGCATCACCATAGAATTGAGTATAACCATAGTTATCATTGTTGTAGTACCAAACACTTGCATCAAATGCATTACTGTATGAAGCACCTACTGTCCATGTGTCACCATCAAGATCAGCAAAGTCTGTACCTGAACCGTTCTGTCTATATGCTTCAATGTATGAACCAACTAAAGTAAGGTTAGAGATAGAGTTATTTACTACTGTATACGCTTCAAATGCACCTGGAGCTAATAACCAATCAAAACTTTTAACCATTGGCGTGTCAAGAAGCTGACGACCAAGAATAAAATTTGTATCAAAATATGTTGCAGTGATGTTAGCAACGTTTAGGAAAGCAGCTGTCTCTTCACCTTCGAACATGTTCCAAACATCTGGATTGCTATAGGAATTTGTAAGGTTAGTGAAACCAACAGCTGTAACATTAGCAGTTACGTTATCTGTAATTTTGTGTGATACATCTAAAGTAACAGCTGCACCTAATGCACTGCTATCTCCATTATACCAATCTAAATCACCATAACCATCTGTTGTAAAAGAGTAAAGTACCGCTTTACCATTGATCGTTGTGTTACTGTTACACGCTGCTGCTTCAACAACTGGTGCTTCAACAACTGGTTCTACTGGAGCAATATCTCCACCTGCGAATGCCGAATTAATAGCTAAAGTTGCTATTAAACTTAATTTTGTAAACTTCATTTGTTTTCCTTATGTTTTAATTACGATTGTATTATAACATATAAATTAATGAATAGTAAACGAATGGTTGCTTAATTTTTAATCAATTGATTGTTTTAGGTATTTTTAAAGAAGTCTCTAACGTATTCATAGCCAGAGTAGAGTGTAAGTGCAACGGCTATCCATAGGAGTAATGTCCCACCAGGCCATTCCATGAGTAGGAAACCTATAGCTATCATTTGTGCGACAGTTTTCACTTTACCCATCCATGAAGCTGCAATGTCAAGGCCTTGACTTACTGCTGAAACCCTTAACCCTGTGATAAAGAGTTCTCTAGTAAGTATAAGAAAGATAGCCCATGGTGAAGCGGTACCAAGCATCATTAGTCCTAGGAAACCTGCGAGTGTAAGCATTTTATCTGCTAAAGGGTCAAGAATTTTCCCCAATGTAGTGATCTGGTTAAAGGTACGTGCTATATAGCCATCAAAGAAATCTGTAGCTGAAGCTACTACAAAGATAAAGGCTGCGAAGTAGTTGAGCCATGATTTGTGTATACCTTCAAAAATGGATGCATCCTGATTGACTAGGAAGAGGAACATTACTGGAGCTAGGAGAAGACGGATGAATGCTAAGATATTTGGGATGTTAAATATTTGTGCTTTATTCATTGCTTTTCCTGGTTTTATTAAGAAGTTAAATTTCTTTGTCACTTTTTTCTTTATTGTACAGCGACAAAAGAGAAAAAAGTAACCAAAAAAGAAAAAAACGCAAGCGACATAAACTTTTTATAGTGATTAACTGCTTACTATATTGATTACAGTTAAGTTACAGATAAAACATTGAATATGCTATCTTAACGGAATGTAGTACCACCATCAACAACTAAAGTTTGTCCTGTGATCCATGATGCTTCATCTGTACATAGGAAATATACAGAGCCAGCAAGGTCATCTGGGCTTCCCATTCTGTTTACAGCTGAACGTTTGATCGTTTCAGCCTTGACCTCTTCATAGTTTGTAAATGCTTTTAATGCATCTGTGTCGATAGGTCCACCAGATACAGCATTTACTCTAATACCCATCTCTCCAAGTTCAACAGCAGCATAACGGCTCATAGCTTCAACTGCTGCTTTGTTCGTACCATGACCTGCATAGTTTTCAATGTAGATCAGGTTACCTGTTGAAGAGAGTGTTACGATCGCGCCACCACCAACTTTTTCCATACGTACAGCTGCTTCTTGTGAACCACGTACAAAAGCACCTACTGTTGCAGTATAGATATTTGTTAGCCCTTTTGCAGGTCTGAGTTTCATAAATTTACCATATCCGCCTACTACAGGACGACCGTAGATCATAGCGTTAGAGACAAAGAAGTCTACTCTGTCAAAGTCCTGGTCGATCGCTTCAAATAAAGGCTTGAACTCATCAAGTTCTAATATGTTCAGCGGGTAGGCTCTTGCTTTTACACCATACTTACTTTCCAGGTCTGCTGCAATTAGATCTGAAGACTCTTTGTTGGAGTTGTAAGTAAATGCGATATTCACGCCATTCTGTGCGAATTTCTCTGCTACAGCTTTACCGATACCTTTAGTTGCACCTGTGATCACAAGTGTCTTACCTTTCATATCTGACATATTACGCTCCTACTATTTTATATTTTTTCATTACTTCTTCGATCTTTTTCATATTTTCTGCACTTGGGGGTACAAGTGGTAATCTATATTCCAGTGTATCGATAAGACCGGCGATGTACATCGCCGCTTTGATAGGAATAGGATTGCTTTCACAGAAAAGCGCTTTATTGATCTCAAAAAGGTCATCATTAATCGCTTTACCGATGAAAAAGTCACCTTTAAGTGCTGCATGAGTGAGCTCTGCTTTCATATCTGGTAAAAGATTGGCAGTGACTGAAGTAATCCCTTTTCCTCCACTGGCTAAAATGGGAAAGTCGATCGCATCATCACCAGAGAATACATAGAGCTCAGGTACTTTGGCTAAGAGTTCAACGGTTCTTTCTATAGATCCTGTTGCTTCTTTGATACCCATAATATTCTCTACGTCATCATAGAGTCTTTTTACTGTATCAGGTAAGATATCTACACCTGTACGTCCTGGTACGTTGTAAAGCATAAAAGGCACTTTGACTGCAGAAGCGATAGCTTTGTAGTGTTGGTAAAGTCCTTCCTGACTTGGTTTGTTGTAGTAAGGACTGACAGAGAATATGGCATCAACACCACACTCTTCTGCATGTTTTGCGATGTCAATAGCTTCATGCGTAGCATTGCTTCCTGCACCCGCAAGGACTTTAGTCTCCGTACCTTTACATACTTCAACAGCTATCTCAATACATCTTTTATGCTCATCATGACTCAGTGTAGCACTTTCACCTGTAGTACCTACAGGGCATACAGCATCGATACCATGTGCAATTTGTCTTTTGATAAGATTCGCATAGGTTGCCTCATCCAATGTACCATTTTTAAATGGCGTGATCAATGCAGTGGTCGCGCCAGTAATATAGTTACTCATGTTTATTATCCTAGTTTTTTTTCAAGATTACAGTTGTTGAAAAATTGTGATCAAAATATTTTTTAGCAGTATCGCTAATATCTTTGAGTGTAATTTTATCTAATTTCTCTTCATATTCAAGTAAAGGCTGTATATTTCCTTTGACAATATAATCACCATAGAGTCCTGCAACTGAACTTGAACTCTCTAAAGAGTAGATAAATTCGGCTTTAGTGTTGATCTTGACTTTATCCAGTTCCGCTTGTGTGACATCACCATGTTTGATTTTTTCAAGTTCAGAAAGTATCTCTTTTTCTAAGGTATCTAAAGATGCTTGAGGTGAGCACATAGCCATAATGAGGAAAACACCAGGGTCTGCAAGCTCCATATTGTACCCATAGACCTGATTTGCCAATTGTTTTTCATTGACAATTTTTTTCTCAAAACGTGAACTTTTTCCAGAACTGAGTATATGGCTGATAGCAGAAAGTACTACCTGATCATCATGCTCATAGTTAGGAATGGCATAGGTGATAGCTAGTGTGTCTACTTGATTGCTCTCTTTATAAAGCACAGCTCTTTTAGCACCATCTACTTTAGGTTCAACAGCAGTAACCTTTGGAATTTCACGTTTATTTTTAATATGTCCAAAATATTTTTCTGATTCTGCAAAAACCTCTTTAGGTGTGATGTCCCCCGCAACCACTAAAATCGCATTGCTTGGTTGATAATAACGTTGATAAAAGTCTCTGATATCTTCTATTTTCCATGAAAGAATATCTTCCATGAAACCTATAGGAAGCCAGTGGTAAGGATGGTAGGTAAAGTGTGTATTGAAAACCCTGAAGTAGAGGTAGCCCATTGGGTTGTTATCTGTTCTCAGGCGTCTCTCTTCTGCAACAACATCACGCTCTTTTTGAAACTCCTCATCTGTCAATTTCAGGTTGTGCATAAGTTCAGAAAAGAGATCAAGACTAAGTCCCAAGTTCTTGCTAGCTGTTTTTATGTAGTAGTGTGTTTTGTCAAAGCCCGTAGCAGCATTGTTCACACCACCACGGCTTTTTACTATAGTGTCGAATTCACCCTCTTTGAGTTTATCCGTTGACTTAAAGGCAAGATGCTCAAGCATGTGTGCCATACCACTCTTACCTAGTACTTCGTTTCTGCTTCCTACTTTGTAGTAGATATCTGTAGTGATGACACCTGAATCGTTATCCATGGGGATGACAACGACCTGCATGCCGTTGTCTAATGTTTTTGTAAAATGTTGTGGCAATGAATTGGCCATTGATACTCCTGTTGTGATCATAAGTCCGATAAATAGTGATATAAGTAATGTGAGGCGTTTTAGTCTCATTTGTAATCTGCTCCAATAGCTTCGCTAATATGTTTATATCCATCTTTTTGTAAGAGTTTAATTAAACCTTCATTGATCTCTTTGATCAGAGCAGGACCTCTGTAGACAAGCATACTGTAAACCTGTACCAAAGATGCACCAGCTTTGATACGTCGATAGGCTTCTTCTGGAGAGTCAATACCCCCAACGGAGATGAGCAAGGTTTTACCATAGAGTTCTTTACCTATGGCTTTAAAGAGTTGGTACGATTTCTCTGTAAGTAATGCCCCTGATATGCCACCGAAGTCTTTTGCATGGTCTGTCAAAGAGTAGTCTATAGTGGTATTAGTGGCAATAATCCCTGCAGCACCGGCTTCTACAGCTGTCTTACAAAGTACAATAGCATCTTTAGGTTCCATATCCGGAGCGATCTTAAGCAATACAGGCTGAGAGGTGATCTCTTTAGCCATTTTAAAGATGGCATTAATGAATGCTTCATTTTGTAGATCTCTCAGTCCTGGTGTGTTAGGCGAAGAGATGTTAATGACTATATAATCACCATAATCCTTAAATGCTTTAAAAAGTGTTTCATAGTCACCCAGTGCATCATCTTCAGATGTAAGTTTGTTTTTACCAATATTGATCCCCATAGGGTAGTCAAAAAAGTAGAGTTTTTTAAGGCGTTGCAGCATGTAGTGGCTGCCCTTATTGTTAAATCCCATCGCATTTTGTATGGAGTTGTCCTCTATGAGTCTAAAAAGTCTTGGTTTAGCATTTCCATCTTGTGGTTTTGGTGTCACAGTACCTATCTCTGTAAATCCAAAACCCATGGTTGGCATCGCTGTAATGTACTGACCATTTTTGTCAAAACCTGCACCTAAGCCTACTGGATTTTGAAACGCACGTCCGAAAATCTTCTGTTGAAGCATAGGATGAGTCACAAAGTTCTGGTTTTTAACGAAACGCAAAAGCGTAGGACAGTGAGCAATGGTTCTTAGTCCAAGGCCGGCAACACTGTGTGCCGTTTCAGGATCAAGTTTAAAAAGTATTTTTTTGAGATTTTGGTAAGAAAAAAGTGACAAAAGAGACTCCATATTTATAGTGAGCTTATTATATCAAAATAATCAATAAAAATAGTGTATAGAGAGGTTTGCGCCTTGTATGGTATCCATTGGTTCAAGTTTATCTACTTTATAGTAGTGGTACGCAAGGTCTACATCTATCGTATCTGTTGCATAGAGTAGGAATCCGAAATTTCCTCCATAGTAATACCCATCATCCTCTTCATAATGAAGATATCCAACCGAAGCACCCAGATAAGGTCTGATCTCCGGCATGCCAAATAACGCATCAACCAGTATTTTATCCACTTCCAAAGCAAACGTCTGAAGATCGCCATTGCCTGAGAGTGTAAAGACGGTACGCCAGTCAAGGGTTTGTCTACCATAGCGTATACCAAAAGCAGTTTCATCCTGACTTGATGGGTTTGATATAGATTCAAAATCCATGGAATCAGTAGAGACGGTTAATCCAACAAAATGAAACTGTTCAGCATCCTGTTGTGCAAAGAGTGTTGTAAAAAGCAAAGAAAGTAGAACAATGAATTTTCGCATGCTATAAATTTCTCGATAACTTTTGATAGGTTGGACACTCTTGAAGAAGGTTTTCATGTGTACCTCTACAAATGATCTCTCCATCTTGAAATACCAAGATGGTATCAGCATCTTCTATGGTACTTAATCTGTGGGCTACAGTAAAGGTGATCATTTCTGACTTGAGCTCTTGTAATGCTTTTTGTATGAGAGCTTCACTTTTATTGTCCAGAGCAGAAGTAGCTTCATCAAGGATGAGAATATCAGGATTTTTATAGAGAGCACGTGCTAAAGCAATACGTTGTCTTTGCCCTCCGGAGAGGTTGTCTCCACTCTCAGATAAAAGTGTATGGATACCATCATCTAGTTTACTGATAAACTCCATAGCATAGGATTTTTCCAGAGCCTCGACAACACGTTCTTCATCTATCTCTTCTCCATAGGCAACATTACTTGCAATAGTGTCGTTGAAGATGTAGATACGTTGTGTAACATAAGATATTTTTTTATGTAAAGAGGTAAGGGTAAAATCTTTGTTGTCACTGTTATTAATAAGGATCTTCCCTGAAGAAGGGTCATAAAAACGTACCAGTAGATTGACCAATGAACTTTTCCCCGCACCACTGTCACCTACCAGTGCAATAGAGTCCCCCTTTTTTGCTTCTAGGCGGATGTTCCTTAATGCAGGTGTATCATTGTAAGTAAGAGAAACATTTTCTAAAGAGATCGTTTCGATACTATCTGTGAGTTCTTTGTTCCCTGAGGTAATGTCAGGTTCAGTGTCAAGTAGTTCATACATCCGTGTATTGGCAGTGATGGCATCTTGTGCTTGATTGTAGAGGGCTGAGATCTTTTTGATAGGGTTGTAGAGCATAAAAAGTGCAGTAGCGAAGGCAAAGAATGCACCCACTGTCATATGTCCGTCAATGACCTCTTTCCCTCCAATATAAATAACCATACCTATGGCAACAGAACCTAGAATTTCCATAACAGGTGAGGTGAGAGCATTGGTTCTTATCTGTTTCATAATAAATCTAAACACATTTTGGTTCTCAGCAGAAAAACGCTTTTGTTCATAAGGTTGGGATGAGTGAGATTTAATGACCTCAATGTTAGATAATATCTCTCCAAGACGAGAGGTCATATCTGCGGTACTCTCTTGAGAAAGTTTGGAGTATTTACGCATTTTTTTAGCAAGTTTGGAGAGAGGAAAGAGAGCTATAGGCATGATGATAAGAAAATAGAAAGCAAGTTTCGGACTTTGATAAATAACATATCCGGTAAGTGCAAAAATGATTAAACCTTCTCTTATGAGATCAGGAATGATTTGAGCAACCACCATTTGTATACGGGCTATATCGTTCGTCACACGTGAGAGTATTTCTCCTGTATGCATATTTTTAAAGAAGGCCATATCCAAGTAGGTGATATGAGATACCAGTTTGTCACGTAGCTTTCTGACAACATCTTGACCAATATAAGAGGTGTAGTAGACTTGTACATATTTTCCTATACCCTGAAGCATAAACACCGCAACCAATAGAAAAGGCATGAGGGTGAGCATTTCTACATCTTTATTGATGAAGACATCATCAAGTACAGGTTTTATAAGATGTGCCGTACCTGCGGTACCTACAGCAACTGCGATCATTCCAAGTACGGCAAAGAAAAACTGTTTTTTATAGCCTACAAGATAGGGGAGGTATTGTTTTAGAAGATCTTTCATTACGCTTTTTCCCAAAGTGTACCATCAGCAGTATCCATGATAGATATGCCCAAGGCTATCAGTTCATTACGGATGGCATCTGAACGTTCAAAGTTTTTTTCTTTTTTTGCTTCAGTACGTTCAAAGATAAGATTTTCTATTTGTGTTTTAAGTGTTTCATTCACACCAATTTGGAAATAAGAAAAGGGTTCTTTACCACCAAATCCAAGCAGTGTATCGATAAACTCTAAGTTTGCCAAAGTCTCTTTTTTGAGGGCTTTGTCTTTTGGGTTTGTATCAAGAGTATCATTGGTGGTGGCTACCATTTCATCTATGACAGCAAGTGCTATGGAGATATTAAGATCATCACTCATCGCATCAAGCAGTCCTTTTTTGAATGTCTTGTTGACTGCAGAAGCTTTACCCGGACTGACACGTTTTTTAAGTCTGTATATCTTGTCGAGTCTTTTTTTGGATATGAGCAGATCTTCTTCATTGAAATTAAAATCATTTCTGTAATGTACAGAGTTGAGGTAGTAGCGCAATACTTCTCCGTCATAGACTTTGAGTGCATCTTTAAGAAAAAAGCTGTTGCCTAAGGATTTACTCATCTTTTCACCGTTTATTTGTACAAAACCGTTATGCATCCAGTATTTAGACAGTTCATGTCCTGTAGCACAGCGACTTTGCGCTGCTTCATTTTCATGGTGAGGGAAAAGCAGGTCGGCACCACCACCATGAATGTCTATACTGTACTCATCGGTACCATGTGTATGGGCAAAATGTTTTTCTATCATTGCAGAGCACTCTATGTGCCAGCCTGGACGACCAGAAGAGAAGGGTGCATCAAAACAGATATCTTCATTGCCTTTACACGCTTTCCAAAGTGCAAAATCTTTAGGATTTCTTTTTTCTGAAGTGTGTGCTACACGACTTTGGTTGTCATCATCTTCACCCACTTGATGTGATATTTCACCATAGTGTGTATCTTTACTGGTATCAAAGTAGACATCGCCTGAGGAGATAACATATGCCATGTCTTTGTCAATGAGTGTTTGTATCATGTTTTCTATTGCTTCTAGGGACTCTGTGGCTTTTGGCTCTATATCCGCACGTTGTATGCCAAGGTCTGACATCTCTTCAAGGTAACGGTCGATGTAAAAAGAGGTGATCTCTTCCATACTTTTGCCTGTCTCTTCGACTTTTTTGATGATCTTGTCATCGATATCAGTAAAGTTTTTTCCCATCGTCACTTTATAGTTCAGAGCTTTGAGTGTACGGGAAAGTAAATCAAAAGAGAGGCTGCTTCGAGCATGACCTAAATGTGCATCATCATAAACAGTAGGCCCGCAAACATAGATGCTTGCCTCTCCCTTACGGATAGGTTCAAAAAGTAGTTTTGTTTTTTGTACGCTGTCATAAATGTGCATAATAATCGATGGACCTTTAATATATGTAGTGTTGTGATTATAGCTAAAAGTTAATTAGAAGAGTTTACGCATGGCTTTTTGTGTGAAACCTAATGAAACATTTGGACGAAGAAAACAATGAATTTTTACAATATTCTAATTTGAATCAAAAGGTTAACACAAAATTAACACAACTTGGACAGAATCTTCTAAATTAAAAAATAGGAAGAGTTACAATGAGACAAATGAAACAGATAAAACACTCGATAATAGCAGTTCTTGCAATTGCTTCAACTATGCATGCAGCGGAAGATCTAGGAACAATTACCGTTGAATCATCAACTATTGATGACAAATTCGATGCGAAGAAACTCGAAGTATCAAATACTGTAACACTTACAGGTGAAGAGGTAGATGTATTTAGGGCAGAAAACATTGTGGATGTATTAAATACAGTTCCTGGTGTGACAGCAACAGAAAATGAGGGAGATTCAAATAAGATCCATATCAGAGGTGTTGGAAATGAAATGTATATGGGTGAAAAACCTGGTGTTGCAATCGTAATCGATGGTGTTCCTGTACAAGAAAGAGCAGGATCTGTGAACATTGATATGGATAATATCGAATCTCTTAAAATTATCAAAGGTGGTGCTTCTTATTTATATGGAAATGATGCATTATCAGGTGCGATAGTCATTACAACCAAAAGACCAAAAGCGACAAATGAAGGATCGGTAAGTGCAGAATTTGGTAGTTACGGATTTGAGAAATATATAGCAAACTATACGGGTAGTACAGAAAATTTTGCGTATCAAGTTCAGGCAAGCTATAAAGCAAGTGACGGATATTGGGAAGATTCAGACTATTGGGCAAAATCATTTAATGGTAAATTTCAATACTATATAGATGATACGAGCGATATTACATTTGGTGCAGATATTTCTTCGAGATATGAAAATGATACAGGGTCAATCACGCATACTGTGGGTGGTGTGAATCAAGTCGAAACCAATCCAAAAAGTTATGGAGAAGTAGGGTATTCAACGGATTACAATATTGATCTTGATAAATATTTTTTAACCTACTCAAAAGATTTTGCAAATGATTCAAACTTAATGGCTCAAATCTATAGATATGAAGATACAACAACCAATAAAAATGGTGCATATGACGGAATACCTAATAATGGTCTTTTAAGAGATGATCACCTGTTTAATGCATATGCAAATACACTCCAGCAAGGGTTTAAGTCTGAATATAGACAAGATGGAGAGAGACTAGCGTATATGGTCGGACTTGATATTGCAAGAAATGAAGAAGATAAAAATAGTGTTTATAGAGTAGACTATACAGATAGAAGAGGTAATCAATTTGCTATTGGAGATGTCAACAGTGACACAAACTTCAATGAAGATATAAACGCTTTTTATGGGGAACTTAAATATCAGATCAATGATAAATTGATCACGACTTTCAATGCAAGATATGATCATATGGAGTATGACTATACAAATTATTTAGCAAGAGGCGGAGCTGCTTCCTGGGATAAAGATTTTGATGAAATGTCATATAGAGCAGGTGCGACTTATAAACTTCAAGAAGATTCTATTTTCTTTGCGAGTTTCTCAACTGGGTTTAGAGTACCAACAATTGATCAACTGTATGCTGGCGATATTTTATCAGGAAGATATGACTATGCAAATAATCCAGATATAGATACAGAAACAACATATAACTATGAAGTAGGGTATAGAGGTAAACAGGACATGTTTACGTATGACATAGCGATCTTTCAGCTGGATAGAGATGATATGATCACAAGAAATGGGGGTAATTATGTTGGTGACATCGCAAGTCCAATTATGTATGGAAACTTTGCAGATGCTCGTAATAGAGGAGTTGAGTTTAGTTTAAACAGTGACAAGTCGAAAGAATTTTATTTTGCCTTTAACTATACGTATTTAGATGCAGAGTATACAAGATATGATGAATATAACTTAGTTCTTACTAATCCTGCTACAGGAAGAGATTATGTCGAAGGTACTTATGATCTGTCTGGAAACACAGTACCTAGAACATCCAAACATACAATTTACCTTGAGGGTAACTATAACCTTTTGGCTAACTGGCTGCTTACAGCAGGGATGAACTATCGATCAAGTCAATATGCAGATGAAATGAATCAAGTAAAATTAGGTGGATATTCACTGTTTGACTTGAGAACTACTTATAATGCAAAAGTAGCAGGTCTTGATGTAGAAGTATACGGGAAAGTAGAAAATCTATTTGACAAACAATACTTTATGATGCCACGTGTAACAGGTGATAGAAATGAAGATGGCGTTTATAATATAGGAGATATGGGTCTGACTGTAAATCCAGGACGTATGTATTATATGGGTCTTAGTGTTAAATTTTAAAGGATAGTTAATGGTAGAGTTCAAGGAAAATAGAGCTAGAAATGATATATATGGCATGCCCGTATTAGGATTTTTATTTAAAAATCAAACATTTATGATGGTATTGAAGATAGTTGTTCTTGCTCTATTCATCTATGGTGTATATATGGGTTTTGCTGATCCGGGTAGTGAAAATATCTTTACCCAACACCTCTTCTGGGGACTGTTTTGGTCACTTTTTATCGTAGTAACTTTAACCACCTTTGGTAGAATTTTCTGTGGTATATGTCCTCATGGATTTTTAGGAAAATATATCACAAAGTTCGGTCTTAAAAAAGAGATGCCTAACTTCTTGAAAAATAGATTCATCGGTATATTCATCCTCTTTTTTGGATGGTGGGCTATCTACTATACCGTACCTGGTTTCTGGAAAGTTCCACTTGCCACTGCTTGGCTTTTTACTGGAATTACATTGGTTGCTTTTGTGATGTATTACCTCTATAAAGATATGAGTTATTGTAAATATATCTGTCCTATCGGAACTTTGACAAAAGCATATGGTAAAGTATCATTTGCCACATTGGGAACCTATAAAGAGGATTGCGCCAGTTGTGAAACATTGGATTGTGCAGTAGCCTGTCCCTATAATCTAAAGCCATATGCTTTTGATAATAAAAACTCGATGGATGACTGTACACTGTGTATGGATTGTAGTGATGCCTGTGACTCGGTAGCATTTAGAATTACCAAACCTTCAGCACCATTGTTTGAAAAGTTCAAATACAATAAAGCTGAAGTCTGGGCATTTATACTCATAACAGCAGCTATTTCGCTTACGATGAGTTTTCACCATGGGCTAAACCGTTCTGCTATTGCAGATACATTTATCTGGTCAACAACAGCGGAATATGCAAAACAGTATATCGATTTTGGATCACTAGATGCAGTAGGTATGTTTGCTTTCATTTATGCTACATTATTTGCGATCGGTATCGTTTATATAGGTATGTTTGTCGCGTCAAAGGTATTAAAGGCACCTTTTGAAAAGACCTTTTATACGTTAGGTTATGCATTTGCACCACTATTTCTCATCGGTGGTTTGGCACACTTGATACATAGTTTCTTTACCCATAACTATGCAGATATAGCCAATGGTTTCATCTATGGATTTGGTTTGGAAGCAGGTCCGGTTGAAAACCTTGCCTCAAGAAAAGATGCATGGTTGGGTATTTTTAAAGTGATTCCTTATATTGCTGCGTTATGGGGTTATGTCATCCTGGCAAAAAAAATGAATTCTTTTAAAGCAACAAAGATGAAGAAAGTGATAGCATTTGTCTTTGCTTCTTCGCTTATTACGCTTTATCTTTCAACGAACGTATATAGAGCTTATGTATTTAACACCTACGGTATGGCTAAGAGAAGTCATCATGGCAGTCATGGAAATCATAGTACTGCGAAACCTGCAAAATCAGAAACACCTGTAATGAAATGTGAGGCTGGTAAATGTGGCGCATCTATGAATAAACAGTAGAAATATGATACTCCATCCTATCCTATGGGAGGGAGTATCAAAAAACAAACGTTAAAATCTCTTTATCGTATATACCCCAATAGCACATCATTGATCTGATAAAATAAAATAGAAAGCAATAGCAATCCTATGATCCAATAAAGGGATCTGCTTGATCTAATGATCTCCATAAACTTATCTGTTCCTACTTCTTTTACTGTGAGTATAAAAAGTACCCATCCTCCTATACTTCCTGCCAGAGCAAGTCCTGAAGCACCAAGAGGATGCATGAGTATCAGTGATGCTGAGACAGAAGTGATGAGGGAGTAAACAGCGATTTTGGCTGCTTTGCGATGTCTATGCGATGCATAGAGGAAAAGAGAAAAGAGTTTTGCCAATCCAAAAGGAAGTAAACCCACCATATACATTTGAAGTACATTGACCGTTTCAAGTGTTTGAAGTGCGGTGAATTTCCCCCGCTCAAAGAGTAGCCAGACAATGGGTTCTGCCAGTAAGATACCACCAACCATAGCTCCACCTAACAAAAATGCAAGTAACCAAAAGGCTTGATTTAGATTCTTGTATGCTTCTGTTTCATTTTTGTTCTTAAGTGCTTTTGAAACCGCAGGGAAAAGCACGGTTGCAGTAGCAATCGCGATGATGGCAAGCGGAAGCTGGAAGATACGATTGGCGTAAAAGAGATAAGAAACAGACCCTGTCATGAGGAAAGTTGCTAAGAGCGTATCTATAAAGGCAGAGATCTGAGGTGTGGAATTTCCTAGTATTCCCGGTAAAAAGAGAGATTGGAAATGTTTTTTCTCTTCATCAACATTTTTGATTTTTCTGTACTTCCATCCACCTAAAAGAATTTTGTGTAGATTAAACTTATTTAGTGCGATAAGATGTGTAAGCACCTGTAATGCACCACCTATGAGTACAGCAAAACTTAGTGCATAGGCTACTGTTTTGGGATCTTCTTTCATGTAGATATACAGTGCTGCGATCATAGAGATATTGAGCAGGGCTGTTGACATGGCTGTAGTGGCAAAATGGTTTTTATATTGGAGCAGTGTGGCTAAAAAGGTTACGATAAAGATGAGATCCAAATACCAAAAGTTTATGGCAGTCATCGGTGATGTTTTTTCTATCAGATCACTGTCCCATCCCCAAGCTAGAAGTTTTGTGATAGGTTCAGGGAAAAAAGTGATAAGCAGTGAGAATGCCATAAGAAAAAGTAAAAACCGTAAAAATATAGCTGTAGCAAAGACACCTTTATGTTTTGAAGCTACAAAAGAAGGCATAAATGCCTGCGTAAATGCTCCCTCGGCAAATATACGTCTAAAAAGATTAGGCAGTTTGAAGGCGATAAAGAACATATCACTCCACATGGATGCACCTAATGCAGAAGCCATAAGGACATCACGTCCCAGACCGGTAACACGTGAAAATAAAATACCGAAGCTGTTAGTGAAAATCGATTTTAATCGCATAGTATTCTTTATTGTTAAGTTAGCTGTATTTTAGCATAGATAAACCAAACTTCTCTGCCTGTTCAGGATTGGTTCGATCCCAGCTTTTAAACTCTCTTTTAAGAACATTTGTATAAAAATTGTCCAGAAGTTTTCTATCTTTTTCACTTAACTGTTCAATGGTCATTCTGCCACCAAAATGTTTTTTTAGTGTAGGTTTAACGTTTAGCGGTTTGTGGAAGCGTTCAAAATAACCTTCTATCCTCGCTTTACCGGCTACATCTTCACCCGTTGTTCCACAAACGATAAATGAAGCGATGATCTTGGATTCTATCTGAACTGTATAGGTAGAGAGCAGTTCCATCAGACGCTTATGTGCGCCATCGATCCAAATACCTGAACCGATAATGAACTTGTCATACTTTTTTAGCGTTTCAGCAAAGTCTATGGTCTCGATGTTCAATATATCTACGTCACTTCCGATTCCTTTAGCAACCCATTTTGCATTATCTTCTGTAGCACCATATCTGCTTCCATAGATCAATGCAATTTTTTCCGAACGGCTTTCTATTAACGGTTTGATACTATTCCCAAAACTGTATGCAGATGCTGAAGCAAAAGCCACCCCTATATTCAGTAAAAAACTTCTTCGATTCATTTTTATTCCTATGCTCTTTATCTATCTTTATTTTATCACATTTGGTTGATAAGATACTATACCCTTATAAAAAAAGAGATAAAACATGTCAATTTGACATGTTTTTGAATCTACTCTAAAACTCTTGATATACTTTGAGAACTAAAATGAAGAAGGGCAGATATGATAGTAGGCATAGAAGGTACATTGGAAAGAAAAGACCCCACGTTTATACATGTGAATGTAAATGGATTGATCTATGAAGTGATGGTATCTATCAATACATCAAATGCTATAACAGAGAAGAAAGTCAAACTTTTTGTGACTCAGGTCATACGTGAAGATGCCAATCTACTTTTTGGATTTATGGACAGTAATGAACAAAAGATGTTTGACACTGTTTTAAAGATCAATGGAGTAGGGCCAAAAGTAGGGTTGGCTATTTGTTCTACCTTTACACCTGGAACTTTTGCAAAAGTGGTAGCTTCCAAGGATGTCAGTATGCTCAAACGTGTACCGGGTATAGGACCTAAAGCAGCCAGTCGTATCTTGGTAGAGTTGGCTGATTTCATTGTAGATGGGAATGAAGAGAGTGCCAATAGCGGTGCCTTAGGTGAAGCGATAATGGCACTAGAGAGTTTAGGATTTAAAAAAGAGGCCATTCAAAAAGCGCTTTCAGGATGTACTGGAGATACAAGTACACTTGTCAAAGAAGGGTTAAAAAAGTTACAACGCTTGTAATAAGCTTTTGGCTTTCGTATCTATACGTTATATAACTCTTCAAGCATATTGAGTAGAGGAAGATAAAGCATTTCCACTTCTGCCATTTCAACGCTCCCTTGATTAGGAAAGAAAAAATGACTGTTTCTGTTTCGACGTGTACGTATGATAATATAGATCATCTCTGAGATCAGTATTTCCTTTTGAGGATCGAATGCAGTTTTTCCAAATAGTTCTTCTTGCACACTTTTTAAGGCTGTACTGATGGTACCTGTATTGATCTGTGCGATATAGTCTATTTGTAAGTCTTTGAGTGTCTCTTTGAGCCATGGATTATCTATGGCTGTGATCTTGTTACCATATTCACAATGGGCTCTTTTTTTAAAGAAAGGAATATGGTGTTTGAGTAGACATGATTTAAGTAAGATCTCTACTGAAAGCGAAAGGTCTCGCCAAAAGTCTACGGCTTCAAAAGGATCTTGTTCTGATACTCGATCTAGTACAAATATGCCATTTTTATAGATGAGTATATTTTGATGTGTCGCAAGATGTACGGCATACCGATGATTTTCTGTGTGAAGTTGGCTTATGTCTATAGTCTTCATCTCTTTATGCTCTTGTGAATATCAGTTCTTTGACATTTTGTCCTATCGCTTCGGCGACCACTGTACATTTTATAACAAAAAGGAAATAGATAGGACGTTTGGCTACTTTATACAGACTTTCAAAGTTTCCCATACCTTTTGCAAGTACTATGTCAGCACGATCAAATATTTCTCGAGACTCATTGTTGGCCTCTTCAAGATCGTAACCTGGTGTTTCAACACTTGTATCGACAATATCTGCACAGGTATGAAGAAGCTCAGCTTCTTGGAGGGTTACATCATTGATAATAGGTTTCCCTCTCACAAAGTAATGTACATGGATATCATAACTCTTTTTAATGGTCTCTATGAGCAGTTTATCAAAGATGTGTTCTCCCACATTATCAGCGATAAGTACCAACTCTTTGGCGTGTTGTAACTCTTTGATAAACTCAACGGTATCATCTAGAACGAATGAGCGGTGAAAATGACTTTGGATCATTTCATTGAGTGAAAATTGTTCTTGTGATCCAAAATCGATCACATTGCCAATAACCGCCATTTTAAGTGCATCTGGAATGGTATGAATAAAAGAGGTATCTATCTTCATTGCTTCGTGTGTAGCACGTTCTTTCGCAAGTGCTACGGGATCTTCATCACCAGTGATATCAGATATAGCTTGATAGATATCTTTTGCGATCTGCGGAGGGGTACTTAACATGTCATGGTCCATCAAAACCTGTGCAGTCCTATCGAATATTTTTTTACTTGTTTCATCATCAAGATCTAAAAGTTTGGTCACTTTGAGGGCTTGATCAAATAAACAGGATAAACAGTCAGGTTTAATGTTCATGTCACATATCCTTTAAACAACGCTTACAAGGTGTATAGAAGGACTCCTATGTAGCGGTATTACTCTCAAGTTTAGTTAGAAAGTAAGTAAATGAATGTAAGGTAGCTGAAGAATCCACCTAGCATCCAAGCAACTATATGAATAATCCTAATTTTACATTTTGCTTCATCTTTTTCAGATAATTCATTTATGAGTTTATTTGCAGTTGCTAGTTCTTTTTCGAGTTCTTCAATTGTTTTCATATTTTGCCTTTATTGTATAACTAATTATAAAGTTTAAAGCTTTAAATATCCTACTTTTATTACACACATTAGAGCGTTAATCATACTGCAGTATAATAACTGAACAAGTCAAAGGAGTATCTCTTGTATTTTAAACAGTTAACTATCGTATTTTGTATCGTATTAGGAAGTATGACTCTGAGTGCAGAGCCTACAAAAAAAGACAATATTCATATGTTTCCTCAAGCACAGGAAGGTTATGAACGTCATGTTGTTGAAGTACCTAAAAGTGAGAATGATTATGATCGTCGCGTAGAGCTACTTATAGGTAAAAATATGATGGTGGATTGTAATCATCATTCGTTTTATGGAGAGATCACAAGTGTAACGCTTGAAGGATGGGGATATATATATCTGGAAGTAGAGAAGATAGAAAGTGGTGCAACAACCATGATGGCATGTCCTGAACCCAAAACAGAAAAATTTATATCAATACGTGATGAACTACGTAGATACAACAGCCGACTCCCTATGGTTATCTATGTACCAAAAGGGTATGAAGTACGCTATCGTATTTGGAGTGCTGATCCTACGGTTCTGCGGGCAAAGCAGCGATAGTTTTACCAAATACTATATCCAAATTTGATGCTCGCTGAGTTGCTAAGTTCATCTTTTATAACATGACTGTATGAGAGTGTAGTAAACCATTTGTCATTGATCCTATAAAAAAGTGTTGAGATAATTGAATGTGCAGGATCGTTGGTGGTAAATTTACTTTCGGCATAAGAGTAGGCGATATTGGCATAAAGGTCTTTAGTAAAAAAGTAACCACTGCCGGCATAAACTGTATTGATGTCCTCTAATGGGGTTACTATTTGATCATCTTGGATAAATGTATGGCTTACTCCGGCAAAAATTGAGAGTGCAGATTTAGGATAATAGATAATAGAACCATACAGTGTATAGTCTGTGTTGTTCCCTATAAAATCATAGGTGGGTAATCTAACACCCACTCCCAGACCAATTTTGAGAGATTTTGTGAGCTTGAATTTACGTTTTATCTTTAGGGTCGTATCTTGCATACCACTGTCATCATTCGTGCTAAAATACCCTGTTCGTAACGAATAACTCCAATTATTGAGATAATAACTGATCTGAAATTTGGTTGTATGCTGACTGTCTCTGTCAAGTTGTTCTTCGTCGATACTGTATCCATAGCCAAAACTGACATCTAAACTGCCACTATCTCTTTCTTCTGGGAATATCAATGTAGTAGTTGAACATCCCTTATCATTAACTACATTGAGAAAAGGAGTATCAAGACATTGGTCTCTATCATCAGGTACACCGTCCATATCTTGATCTGTAGCTGATTGCGCATGACTTAGTGTAAAGAGCATTAAGCAGGGTAAAAGTATTTTAGTCATCATCATGTTCATCCTCAATATGGTCTTCAGTTTCATCCTCAATATGGTCTTCAGTTTCATCTTCAATATGGTCTTCAGTTTCATCCTCAATATGATCTTCGGTTTCATTTTCAATATGATCTTCAACTTCATTCTCTTTAGTGAAGTGTTTTTCGGTTCTTTCTTTGGTCTTTGATAATATCTCTCTACTACGATAATGTCTTGGTTTAGTATGTCTTTGTAACTCTTTGATCGCTCGATCACTATGACGACTTTGGGTAATGGATCTGAGTTTTGTAATGGCATCTATGCGTTCTGTTTCTTGCATATGAACCACCTCTTTTTTAAAGGCATTCATAAGTATATAACGTTCTTCAACAGGTGCATTTTGAATCGCTTCAATACGTGCATCAATATTGGCACAAAGAGGTATAATAGATATCAGTAACAATAGTAAATAGGGGGTAATATGTTGTTTGATATCTATTCCTTTCTAAGATGTTGAAAATTCAAAGTAATTTTTGTACCATGGTTGATCTGACTTTGAATGTTCATACCTATATTAAGTTCATTACATAATTTGTTAACGATATGCAGACCCAGACCAATACCTCTATCTTGTTCTTTATAGTAGCGTTGCAAGACCTTATCTATATTTTTGATACCTTTACCTGTATCTTCTATAGTCACTATCTCATTGGAAATAGTTACCCTTACTTCCCCATTGGTTTTATTGTATTTTGCAGCATTACTTAGTATGTTGTCTAAAATACGTGTAAGAAGTTCATGGTTGGTCATTTTAATTAGATCATTTTCTTTTTGAAATATATAGGCTAGATCAGGATAGATATTTTGGATATTTTTCAAACGTTCCTCTGCCAAAACAGCAATGTCTATATTTTGACTTTGTGAAGGAGAGTTGTGTAGAAAACTTTTTAAATTGTTTTGTAAACGCAAGAGGTTGTCTATACTTTTTGTAAGTCTTGTGATATACGGGTCTTCTCCTTTTTCATCTTTAAGCATTTTAATATTGAGGATCATAGAGGTAATAGGCGTGTTGAAGTCATGGAGTATATCTTTGATGAACTCATCATTCAAACGCAGTGCTTTTCTGATAGGGTTTAAGCTATAAAAGGTAAAAAAGAGTGCAACAATAAAAAGCAGTAAGGAAGCCAGAAAGAATTTGATCCAAAGTGACTGAAAGATGCTTTGGATATCTGCATGAAGCTTATCTGCAGCATACGAGATCTTCATATAATATTTTTTAGATTTTGGTATCGTAAAATAAGCATGTGTTCCATTATTGTCATAGAGTTTATTGAGTATATTTTCACTTTGAGGAGCAAAATCAAAAGAGAACTGTTCGCACTCAAGAGAATAACTACACAGTTGCATCTCTTGTAAAAGGTTGTTCCTGAATTCTGTTTTTTTTGTACGATACAATTCAATAAAAAGCATCACAAGAAGTATCTCTAAAAGGGAGAAAAAAACAAGAAAGTTTTTAAAGAGGGATTCCTTTTCATAATTTTTCAAGTATATACCCTTTACCTCTGATGTTTTTGATATCAATATCTAATTTTTGTTTTATTTTTGTGATGGCCACACGTAAAGCAGTATCTGAAATGTGCTCTAGACACTCATAGAGTTCTTCTTTTTTGATCACAGAACCACATTGTGATAAAAGTTTTTCAAAAATCTTTAATTGTACATTGCCTAGATCAATAATTGCACCTTCAGATCTGATAATCTGTGACTTTGGATCAAATTCTAAATGTTTATAGGTAAGGGTACATGTTGAAAACTTTGCAGCGATACGGATAAGGAGTTCTTGAGGATCAAAAGGTTTTTTTATATAATCAATAGCGCCTAATTTAAAGCCCTCGGACATGGAATTCATATCTGTTAGTGCTGTGATAAAGATAGTGGGTGTTGTATCTTCCGCATATCGAAGAGACTTAAGAAGATCGATACCATTACCCTGTGGAAGATTGATATCAAGCAAGTAAAGGTCATAGGAATTGTTAAAGGTCAATGTTTCTGCCTCTTCTATACTCAGAGCAGTGTCTACTTTGTATCCTTCTTTCGAGAGAAAGAGATGTAGGGTTTCATTGAGTATATGATCATCTTCAAGTAACAGTAGTCTCATAGTAGTTTCTTCCTTTGATGGTAGTGATATTTTAGCACAAGAGTAGTAGAATTATCGAGATGGGAATATTCCCCATCTTGAATAGTCTATATCAAAGTACAATATGAATCTCTATTTGTTCATTATGTCAGTCATAATATCTAAACTTATCACCTCTTTCAGGGGGAACTTTTTATTATATCCCCTGATAGAATTATCGAACAATTCTATCAGAAGTTGTGTTACCCATGTGTTAATAGTGTTTCAAATAAGAGGTATTATGTTTTTTGAACAACGCGTCTGGCAGAAACAAATGTTTTGGCATAGCTGCCATGTGTGAGGGGAGAGATAATGATACCTTTCTTTTTTGATGCGGCATGGATGAAGTTTCCATTGCCTATATAGATACCTACATGTGTGATAGGTATACCTCTTTTTTTGTCTGTCAGAAAGAAGAGTAGGTCTCCTTTTTGCAGATCATTCTTCTCTACTATTTGTCCTTTTTTTGATTGTGCCCATGCAGTTCTTGGTAGATTGATGTTGTGTTTTTTGTAAAGGTATTGTACATAGCCTGAACAGTCAAATCCTTCCGGAGTAGTACCACCCCATACATATTTTCCACCTTTAAAGTATTTAGCATCTTCTAAAAGTTTTTGTTTATCTATTTCTGAGATCTGGTAGGTTTTCCCTACTTTTTTTGCCTCTTCCTGTGCCTTTGCGATACGTTCTGCTCTTAAACGAGCTGCTTCAGCCTTACGGGCAAGATATTCTGCACGGTGTAGTTCATCATAGATAGCTTGAAGGGAATATTCTGTGGCTTTTTGGTTCAAAAAAGCATTTTCTGTAGGTGCGATCTTAGTACTGTGAACAACATTGCCTTGTCGATCTGTAATGGTAAAGAGACTTGCTTGAGAAAATGAAACAATACATAAAACTGTAAAAAAAGGTCTTAACATTATCCCATCCATATTTTTTTATACTATAGCACAAAAAATATGAATGAAAGTTTTCTAATGTACTGTTCCGCAGAAGTTCGCATCACATCCATTGACTGCACCGGAAAACTTGGAATTGTCTATGAAGAATTTCAAAATACGTTCTTTACGTTTTTTGAAAGATGAACTTTTCAGGCTTGCAAGGGCTTCTGGCTTTTCTTTGTGTATCTTTTCAAGTTTCCCCGGAGTTTCAAAAAAGAATTCCCAGTCATCTTCGTCTATTTGTTTGGCCATATAAAATGGGGTACCATGACATGAGGTACAGAGTTTTTGTACAGTTCTCAATGCTTTTGTGTCATATTTTTCTGCAGCGTAAGAGAAGGAGGTTATCGCAGTGATGAGGCATAAAATAGCAATTTTTTGCATAAGTAAAACCTTTTTTTTGCTTATTCTAATGATTACATGTGTACTTTATGTGTAGTTGTAGTTAAATACATTCTATAATAAGATATAATACTGCCCATGAATAATCAGATCATTATTATAGGAGGAGGAGCAAGTGCATTGATGCTTGCTTCGTTACTTCCTAAAAACAGTGCTACTATCATAGAGAGTAATGCCAAAGCAGGTGCAAAGATACTTGTCTCAGGTGGTGGTAAATGTAACATTACCAATACACTGATGGGAACAGAGTATTTCCTTGGTGATAAAAACTTTGTAGAACAACCCTTAAGAAAATTCAATGAAAAAGCACTTTTGAGATGGTTGGAGAGACAAAACCTACATCCTGTACTCAGAAAAGAGACACAGTATTTTTGTAAAGATTCGGCCAAGGAGTTGTTGGAGATCTTTTTAAAAGAAAGCAGGAAACAAAAAGTCTGTTTAAATGAACACGTTTTAGAAGTGACAAAGCGTGATGATATCTTTTATGTGAAGACGAACAAAAAAACATATACAGCCAAAGCCGTGGTAGTAGCCTCTGGAGGACTCAGTTATCCTAAACTCGGTGCAAGCAGTATAGGGTATGAGATAGCAGAATCATTTGGACATACTATTGTGAAAACTGCACCGGCATTGGTAGGATTCACAGTACAAAAAGAGCAGTTCTTCTTTAAAGAACTCTCAGGTGTTTCTACAGAGGTAAAGATACGCGTGGGAGATAATGTCTGTGTAGGTGCTTTGCTTTTTGCACATAAGGGGATGAGCGGACCAGCAGTACTGGATGCATCACTTTACTGGGAAAAAGGGAAGATAGAGATAGATTTTCTTCCAGGTTTTTCCTGGAAAAATGTAGAGGGAAGCAAAAAGCAGATATCTTCACTCCTGACTATGCCAAAGCGTGTTACTAAGGCATTTTTGTTACAATTGTCTCTGGAAGACAAACCTTACCATCAGCTCACAGTGAAAGAACGTGAAACACTTCAAACGTTAAGTCACTATAGTTTTGCACCTGCAGGGACTTTTGGGTATTCAAAAGCGGAGGTTACCAAGGGTGGTGTGGCTACATCTGAAATAGATGGTAGTACGATGATGAGTCAAGAGGAAGAGGGGCTTTATTTCATAGGCGAAGTCCTGGATGTAACAGGGAGACTAGGAGGCTACAACTTTCAATGGGCATTTTCAAGTGCGTACAGTTGTGCTAAAAGCTTGTCAAGCAGACATGCTTAAAGTGAAATATGAGAAAAAAATAAACTCTTAGGAAAAAGTAGTGAAAATAAAAATTGTGTTGGCAGTATTGTTTGCTGCAGTATTGAGTGGATGTGTGGGAACACCGGATGCTGAGGGCTGGAGATCAGCACAAAAAAATGAATTTTTAAAGATACTGAAAACAGATAAATATGCTTCTATCTGTGATCAGCAGTCACTTTATGCTAATGTGAAAGAGAGTGAAAACTCCAAACTGATGACTAAGTTACTTGTAGCGTATACAAAAAACCTTGCCAATGGATGTATTGTTGATCCATCTCTTACTGTAAAAGAAGGGGAAAAGACGATAGTAGGGTATGGAACGTATTCTCAAAAAGTAAGTGAATCAGATATCAAGATGAAGCTTAAAGCAGGTCAGAGTATAGAGAATATACTTAAACCTTATGTCCCTACATTCAACCAGTTTTCATGCCTTATAAAAGCACATGAACGTTTAAAGAATGATTCTAACACTTCTGCATCGACACTTCGTAAAATTCGTTTGAATATTGAAAGAGTGAAATTAATGAAGCCGGGTCTTGGAGAAAATTATGCATTGATCAATATTCCTGAGTTCGTAGTACGAATTATTGAGAAGAAAAAAACAGCTGTTATGATGAATGTGGTAGTCGGTAAACGAAAAATGAAAACACCTATGTTTTCTGCAGACCTCTCATATATAACACTAAATCCTCAATGGAATGTTCCAGACAGTATTGCTAGGAATGAAGTGATCCCTGATCTGCTGAAGGATCCGGGGTATTTGACAAAAAATCGTATGGTAATGCGTTCAACCTATGATCTTAATTCGAAAAAGCTAAGCCCAAGTTCAGTCAATTTGAATGCATATGTAGGCGGGAAAGGATACGTACCGTTTAAATTTATAGAGGTACCTTCTGAGAAAAATGGTTTAGGACGTGTGAAGTTCATCTTTCCTAACCATCATTCGGTCTATATGCACGATACGCAGTCAAAACATCTCTTTAAACGTAAAGTACGTACTTACAGTCATGGATGTGTAAGACTTGCGAAGCCATCATTGATGTTGGATTATATTTCAAAAAATTATACTTCTACCACGCCTGAAGAGATCAAAGAGAAATATGACTCTTTGAAAACGCATTATGTGAAGGTAACCAAAAGATTACCGGTGCATACCGCATATTTCACAACCTATATGGATGAGTGTAACAATCTCTTACAGTTCGATGATATTTATGGTTTTGACAAGTCACACAAACTTAATTTCTAACAAAGAAAGAAGATGACAAGAGCATGGCTGATCTTAGCTGATATACTTGTTCATCTTTTTCTTCTTTTTTCAATTATACTTTTTTATACACTGCCTTATAAAGAGGAAAACATTGTAAAGGATGAGAAAATGGCAATTGAAGAGATCATAGGCAAAGAGAATCTTTTCAATGTAAGCCTTGAAGAGAGGCTTGCATTTTTCTCAGCCAAAGTAGGCGATCCTATTTTTATACGCATCTTTAAAGAGGAATCTCTTTTAGAAGTATGGATACGCTCTGGATCAGAATATCAGCACCTAAAAGATTATTTTATTTGTGCATATTCTGGTTATTTAGGACCTAAATTACAAGAAGGTGATAGACAGGCTCCTGAAGGTTTTTATAAGGTCAAAAAATATCACCTCAATCCAAACAGTAAATTTTATCTCTCTTTTAATTTAGGTTTTCCTAACGAATATGATCGTGTTAATGAACGAACAGGATCATTTCTAATGGTGCATGGTAACTGTGTTTCTAACGGATGTTATGCTATGACGGATGAGAAAATAGAAGAGATCTATACTTTGGTAGAAGCTGCGTTGCAAAAAGGTCAAAAATATGTACAGGTACACGCTTTTCCATTTCGGATGACAGATGAAAATATGGCGCTGTATGGAGATAGTGGGTGGTATGATTTTTGGGACAACCTCAAAGAGGGATACGACTATTTTGAAGCAGAAAAATTGCCACCCCATGTAAAAGTAGAAAATAAACAATACACGATACATGAAGCAAATGAATAGCAGTTTGATCATCTAAAACCTCTTATTTCTTTTTCACACACTTTTTGTTTGCTAATATTCTAAATATTCATATAAAGATTTAAGTTTTTCTGATACAATGAAACATGAACTAGAGGTGTGATTGAGATGCGTATCTAGCGTGGTATCTCTATCATAATAATACTTTATACTGATCATTGAAAATGATAATATATAATTTAGGAGAAATAGTAATGGAAAAAGCACTTAAAGAAAAATTGGAAAGAGTTGTAGAACTTGTTAATAATGTAATGGTAAACCCAGACATTGAGATTGAATATTGTATACCTGAAGTTGAAACAACAGCAGAGACTTGTGATGTTTCTGGAGATCCTTATATACACTTGAAATATAATGCCAATGGAACACATATAATGGAACAAAATATACCTCTTAAACATCACTATATAAACAAGACAGCAGAAGATTTAGCAAATCTTGTTACCTTCTATATTGAACAGTTTGTTGAGCAGATCGATTCTGTTGAGAATGGTGCTCAGTAAGGTATTGACTATGGAGTAAAGACTCTAGAGATCTACAGTCTTTACTACTTTTTTGAAATCCTCTTAAACAAGCTCTCCAATATTTATTCTTCATTCTTAAAACAAATCTATACTATAAACAAAATCCATACACAACTAACACTTAGGTAACACTTCCATAACACTTAAGTAACACTGTTCACGATACACTTCCTCATATACAAATTAAAAGGACAGGTATGAAAACAACTTCATTGAAACTCTCGGCTTTAGCCTCTGCACTTCTTTTAGCTGGATGTGGCGGCGGATCATCTACCACTGCAGACAACACAGCTATTACAACATCCAATTCCCTATCAAAAATCAGTGGTACGGTTCCAGGAACGCTTATTGAAGCTTTCTGTGAGGATGGCAGTTACTATAAAGTCAAATCTATTGAGAATAATACGGATGAGCATCCATTTGAGATTGAAATCCCTAGCACTCTGAGCTGCTCTTTGGTCATGACAACCAATGAGGATGATACTGTAAACAAAGTAGTTACCCAGATCGGTATGATCACACCTGATGCAAACGGGACACTCTTTACAGCAGTATCAGATGTAGATCTTGGTCACATTCCTCTGGCAATGGACCCTTCTAATATCAATGATAGCAATGGCGATCATGTCTCAGATGATATATTGAACATTCGGGTTGATGGCATATCAATCGTAATTGAACTTGAGAATCCACTGGATGATGATAATGATGGATTAGTCAATGTCTATGAAGATGATGATAATGATGGTATCAGTAACTATGAAGATGACGATGATGATGGTGATGGCATGGTGGATGTTGATAATGATCTGGATGATGATGGTATCGATAATGATAACGATGTTGATGATGACAATGATGGTATTCGTGATAGTGAAGATTCAGATGACGATAATGACGGTATTGATGATTATTTAGATTCAGATGATGATAATGACGGTATTGATGACGAAGATGAAGGTTCAACCGATACTACTACAGATATAGTGTTACCTACAGCTTACACGGCTAATGCAGGACGACTTTTAGGTTCGCAATGTGCGCAGTGTCATGGTACGAATGGTATCTCTACAAACGAATGGGACAGTATTGCAGGCGAAGATGACCTTGGAAGTGAGATCTTTGATGATGAACCAATTATGAGTGCCCAGGCTCATGGATATACCAGTGAAGAGATCATATTGATCGGTAACTGGCTGAAAACACTTAAAACAAATGATTAAAGGATAGTAGATGAAAACAACCCATTCAAATTCAAGACGAAATTTTATGAAGTTCCTAGGAGCAAGCTCACTCTTTGCTGTGACTCCTGGTATGGCAGAAGATACTACTACTCCACATATTGTAGTAGTTGGCGGTGGATTTTCAGGAGCAACCTGTGCAAAGTACCTAAAGATGTGGGGTGGAAGCAGTGTGAATGTAACCATCATAGAAGCAAATCCAACCTATGTATCACCTATACTAAGTAACTTGGTGCTTAATGGACAGAAAACGATCTCTGATCTCTCCTTTACCTATGGCGATCTGAGCAGTAAATATGGTATCAATATGATCCACACTACGGTAAATAGTGTCGATAAGATCAATCAAAGCCTTACTTTGGGAAATGGAAGCAGCGTTAAATATGACAAATTGGTCTTGGCAGCAGGTATGGACTTTATAAAAGTAAATGATTACGATATCACTAAAGTACCGCACGCTTGGAAAGCAGGAGAGCAGACGGATCTGTTAAAAGCACAAATTGATGCAATGGCTGATGGTGATACATTTACGATGACGATTCCAGCTGCACCTTACCGTTGCCCTCCTGGTCCTTATGAAAGAGCTTGTGTAGTGGCTGACTATCTTAAAAATGTGAAAGGGTTTAGCAACTGTCAGGTAAATGTGCTAGATGCCAATGCAAATATTACAGTAGAAGCAGATACCTTCGGTGCAAAATTTGCTGAGTATGGTGTAGAGTACAAACCAAGTACAACCGTTACGGCGGTTAATGACGAGACTAAAACTTTAACATACATAGAGAATGACGTATCAAAAACGTTAAGTTCAACGGTTTTAAATGTTATACCAAAGCAAAAAGCAGCTCCTATTGTTTTCAAAGCAGGAGTTAACTCTGGAAACTGGGCACCTATTAATCCATTGAGCTACGAATCTGTTATGGCAAATGGCATATATATTATTGGTGATTCGCAAGGTACAGGGCAACCAAAAGCAGGGCATATAGGAAACTCTGAGGCAAAAGTGTGTGCAGATGCTATTTTAAGAACACTGAATGGTGTTGCATTATACCCTTCACCAAAAACAAACTCAGCTTGTTATAGTCCAACATCTACCACAGAAGCTTCATGGCTATCAGCTGTCTTTAAATATGATGAGAATGAGCAAAAAATGGTTATCTCCAATCTAGCAGCGGGTGAACCAAGCACTAGCAATTACAGTCAAATGTTTTCATGGTCAGGGAATCTTTTTTCTGATACTTTCTCTTAATTCGCTTGGCTCAAATATGTAGGATGTACTCCCATCCTACAAAAATCCAAAATAAATACTAAATTCATGTATCATCGCTACTTTCATAATGCTATTGTATAATTCAGACTAAAATAATTTAATTTTTAAGAACGGTGAAATATGGCATCTAAAGAGATACGCTACAAAGAACATACTTTTAAACTCGCTTATGAATTAGTCAACCCTACGCAAGATGATGTACTGCTTGTACTTCATGGTTGGGGGAGTAATAAAGAGATCATGAAACAAGCTTTTGGAAACACTCTTCCGGATTTTAAACATATTTATCTGGATATGCCAGGTTTTGGTAAGAGTACCAATGAGATGATCCTAACCACAAAAGACTATGCCAAAATAGTACAACTCTTTTTAGATGCATTAGGTGTTAGTGCAACCATCGCCATGGGACACTCATTCGGGGGTAAGGTTTCTACACTTATGAACACACCTTGTTTGGTACTCTTGTCATCTGCAGGTGTTGTCACCGTCAAACCATGGTCTGTAAAAGTAAAGATCGCTACATTTAAACTTCTTAAACCTTTGGGCATGAAAAAGATACGCGAACTTTTTGTGGCACCTGATGCACAGGGTGTGAGCCATGAAATGTATGAGACATTCAAAAATGTGGTAGATGAAGATTTTGAAGCCGAGTTTGCCAAAAGTAAAAGCAAGGCACTCTGTTTTTGGGGTAAAGAAGACACTGCAACACCACTTTACACAGGTGAGAAGATATCTGGACTCATAAAGAACAGTGTATTTTATCCACTGGATGGAGACCACTTTTTCTTTTTGACACATAAAGATTTTATCGCTGAAGCGATCACTGAACACTGTAAGGAAGCAAGACAATGATTTTACTAAACACAATTTTTTACGCACTTTTTATTTTAGCTATGGGCTACTATTTCATTACCAATCTACAGTGGTACAGTTACAAGTTGAACCGTGTACTTTTCCATCATACTAAAACATGGTGGCACTTTGTCTACTTCCTGGTACCGTTCGCACTTTATGTATTTGTAGATGGTATGGGTGAGTATGGTTTTGTGGTTGTCATTGCGTATTTGGGCTTACTCTTCCAATGGTACAGAGGATTGGATAAACCTTTAGTGTTTACCGGAAGGGTTAAACGTTTTTATGCTGCCTTAATCTTTTTTGCCCTTTTCATTACAGTAGTGTTTAACCATTTTGCTGTCGTCTTGCCACTCTTTTTAGCCTATTTTGTCTCTATGCTCATAGAGAAGATGCTCTTTAACGGGTTTAAAGTAAAAGCACAAAAGAAGATCGAAGCGATGGAAGACCTTATCGTAGTGGGTATCACTGCAAGCTACGGAAAGACCAGTATTAAAAACTATATTGAGCATCTACTCAAAGCCAAATATAAAACCTATGCTACACCACGTTCTGTCAACACACTTGGCGGCGTGATGAAAGATGTGAATGATGACTTGCCTGCTGATACAGAAGTCTATGTGGTTGAGATGGGTGCAAGAGGTGAGGGTGATATTGGGGAGATCAGTACCTTTGTCAATCCTCATTATGTGATCGTAGGTAAGATAGGTCCTGCACACATAGAGTACTTCAAGACGATGGAAAATATCCGTAACACTAAGATGGAGATACTTAAAACAGAGAGACTTAAAGAGGCATGGGTACACGAAAGTGCCAGAGTTAAGCCAGAGTCAAACGTACATACGTTTGGCAGCAAAGAAAATTTGGATATACGTACCATAGAAGCTGCTCCAGAGTATGTCATAGAAGATGTAGAAGCAACACTGGACAGCACAAGCTTTACACTTGATGGTGTAAGATACTCTGCAAGTATTTTGGGTGCATTTAATGCGATGAACTTGGCAGCGGCAGTGCTTGTGGCAAAAAAGCTTGGATTGAGTGATGAGCAGATACAAGAAGGGCTTTCTACACTTAAAGCGGTGGATCATAGACTTCAGCGTATCGATGCGGGTGGTAAAGTGATACTCGATGACAGTTTCAATGGAAATATTGATGGCATGATGACTTCATTTGACCTAGTCAGTACGTATGAAGGTCGTAAAGTGCTTATCACTCCAGGACTTGTTGAAGTGGATGATGAACTGAATGTTCAAGTTGCACAAAAAGCTAATGAAGTTTTCGATCTGGTAGTTGTGACAGGAGATCTAAATTATGCGATCTTTAGAGATAATGTAGAGTCAGATAAGTTGGTGAAACTTGCTACTAAAGGTGAGATGGAGGCAATGCTTGTAGAGCAAACACGCCCAGGAGATCTAGTACTTTTTGCCAACGATGCGCCAAGCTTTGTGTAGAAAAGTCCTGCCTTAAGAACTCATCCATTTAAAAAAGAGTTTATGCTTTGAACCTTTAACCAGTATGCCTTCTACGCCATTTTGTTTAGCTTTTGTGACGGTAAACCCTTCTTTTACAGTTTTATGTAATCTTGTTCTCACATAGCTGTGTATAAACTCTCTACAACCCATTCTTGTAGTTGCCAGTTTTGTAGATTTCAAAGTTTTACTGTTTGTTTTTAATTCACTTGATATACGGTTGCAGCCATCAAATCCGTCGAGTCTCATATTTTTGGCATCAAAGTCCAAAATGGCTCTTGCTTTTCGCACATCTTTACCATCCATACTACGTAAATGCCAGTTTCCGTGAAGATCATCAAGGTCCACACTTTCTGTTTGTGCCGAGAGATAACTGGTACATAATGATACTAATAGTGTTACAATAAGTGATTTTTTGTTAAGCATATAAACTTCCTCATATTATATAGTATAATGAGAATTGTATATTTAAATAGTTAACGGAGTATGTATGAGATTTATTTTATTTTTTATTTTATCAATATCGATACTTTTTGCTACACAGATCAAGCTTACAGAGAAACAAGCGAATTTCATAGCACAAAAAGTATGGCAGAATGAAGGTGCAGGTCTTGACAAGTATCTAGTGCATTGGAACGAAGGCGAGGACTTTGCATCAGTAGGTATAGGACACTTTATCTGGTTCTCTAAAGGGCATATGGAACGCTTTAGAGAAGTTTTTCCTATGGTAGTGGCCTCTATGGAAGAAAAGGGTGTAAAGATGCCAAGCTGGCTCAACTCTAAAACACCACTGCCATGGAATTCTAAAGAAGAATTTTATGCTGCGAAGAAAGCAAAAAGTAAAAAGTATGTGCAACTATTCAAATTTCTCAAGGCAACCATGCCTGAACAGGCAGACTTTATGGCACAGCGTTTAAGTGCTGCTTTGTCCCAAATGCTGGAGACCATAGAAGAGCCTGAAAAACAGCAATTGATCAAAAAACGTTTTTATGAAGTGATGCATAACAAAGATGGTTCAGTCAATGAAAGAGGGCTTTACGTGCTGTTAGACTACACCAATTTCAAAGGTGAGGGTACGTTGAAGAGTGAACGCTATAAGGGAGAAGGTTGGGGACTTCTCCAGGTACTCGAACATATGAACCCAAAAGAAGCAAACAAACTCAAAGCATTCGCTGAGTCTGCAAAAGCAATGCTTAGCAGACGTATCAAGAATTCTCCTCCTGCACGTGGAGAGGAGCGTTGGAGAAAAGGATGGAATGTCCGACTGGATACATACTGGAAGTAGTTAGAGTTTAAGAGCCTTCTCTTTGAATTTATGTAGTTTCTTCTTGGTTTGAAGCAGTAGTTTTTTTTGTCTCTTCGACGTTTTATCTAAGAGCCTATGTTCAAGTTCCTTACTGTCTAATATGCTTTT
>NZ_JBATIY010000066.1:0-8311 GCF_049668085.1 Sulfurovum sp.
TCTTTCACCCCTTGGATAAAAGGTTCAACAATCACGTCTGTATCAAATTCAAACGCGACGTCAAGTGCATAGTCAAGCTCTGAGGCTTCTTTGACAATACTCACGCCAATACTTGATCCCAAGCGAACCGGTTTGATGATCACTGGGTAATCCATAGAAATTTTTCTCTCATCATTTTTTGAAAGATACTCATATGCTACTGTTTTGACACCTAAACTCTCTGCTAAGAATTTGGTATAGAGTTTGTTATAAGAGAGTGCTGAAGCTTCCATACGCGGTGAAATGAAGGAAACTTGATAAAACGCCATCATAGAGGCTATCTTTCCATCTTCTCCATCTCTTCCATGTATGAGATTCAGTGCGACATCGAAATCTACAGTTTTACCTCCAAACATCCCATCTATTTGAAAACCGCCATTTTTGAGTGTCAGCTCTTTAGATTTTCTGTATTCACCTGATGAAAAGAGTTTAGAGTTTATTTTCTGCGTATCTATCAGATAAAACTTTCTATCACTACTTACAAAGATATAAACTAAGTCAGACTTTTTTAACACTTTTTTCATGGTTATGGCAGAAACAATACTTATTTCATGTTCATAACTGGATCCACCAAATAATATAGCTATTTTCATCTCTATTCCTTAGAGCATTTTGGCAAATTCGCCAAAGATATATGCACTTTCATGTGGGCCAGGACTTGCTTCTGGGTGATGCTGTACTGACATAGTTGGAGAATCATTATATTTGAGTCCTTCAATCGTATTGTCAAAGAGGTTTACATGCGTTACTTTTGCCACTTCAGTAATGTTATCTGGAACATTGTAATTGTGGTTTTGTGCTGTGATCTCTACAGTACCTGTTACTTCATTTTTCACTGGATGGTTTCCGCCATGGTGTCCAAATTTCAGTTTATACGTATCGTAACCATGCGAGATAGAAAGCAGCTGATGCCCAAGACAGATACCAAAAAGTGGTACTTTATGAGCGATAAGCTTTTTGATCTTCTCTTGTTCTTCTTTTAAGATAAGCGGATCCCCAGGTCCATTTGAAAGGAATACGCCATCGATCTCTTTTGCATCGATCTTAGCGATGATCTCTTCTGCTGCCATGGAGTTAGGTACGACCGTTACTTCCATCCCTGCATGTGTAAGTTCATTTAAGATATTTCTTTTGATACCAAAATCGAGTGCAATGATCTTCTTTGTGGTATTTGGTGCATTATATTGGAAAGTATCTGTATTGTAACGTGCTTCAGTATGTACATAGTTCTCTTTTGTACTTACCTGTTCGATGTAATTTACCTCTTCAATACGAGGTGAAGCGTCTAATACCTTTTTGAGTTCGTCTTGATCATGTATCTCAGTAGAAGCTACCATCATCATGGCACCTTCATCTCTCAGCATTTTTGTTAAAAAACGTGTATCGATCTCAGTAATACCAAGGATATTTTCTCTTTTTAACAATGCTGCCAAAGTCTCTTCGCATCTAAAGTTAGAAGGACGATCCTGATAACTCCGTACAATAATACCTTTACAATGAGCACCTTTGCTCTCCATATCTTGTGAATTACATCCTACGTTACCTATCTCAGGCATCGTAAATGTCACGAATTGTCCTGCATAAGAAGGGTCTGTAACGATCTCTTGATACCCTGTAAGAGATGTGTTAAAAACGATCTCTCCTACAGAAGTGCCCTCTGCTCCAAAACTTTTTGCTTCGAGCATCAATCCATTTTCAAAATATAAAGAGACTTTTGCCATTACAACATACCTCTCTTCGAAAGTTCTTCTTGATAAAATCTTTCATAAAGCAGTTCATAGTCCTGAGAACCAGGGATCACTTCTTTTTCCATGCCTCTTATTTTTGTATAGACAATATCATCAATCTCATCATAGGCATCTGCAAAGGCTTTGAAAGATTTAAAGATCACATTTTTTACCTGGTTTTCATTCACTGTGTATTCAGCCAAATAATTTTCATAGAGTTCATCCAAAATAAGGTGTGCCAGATCATTGTATCTATCATCATAATCCATGATCACACCATGTTCTGCAGCCATTTTCTTTTTGATCATAAAAAAGAGTTGTCTCTCATCTGCATGCTGAAATTCAATCTCATCATAATTCTCATCAAGAATTTTTTTGACTTTTTCATCAAGTGCATGCTCTTTTTCAAGGTTTTCATCGATGATCTTTTTTGCTGCTTCAACAACGGCTTCTCTACCTTTTGGCATAGTGATAAAAGGTGCATTGGCTAAATCGATCCCAATTTTTGTTGCTACGTATCCTGTTTGTTGTGGTTTTAATCTCATTGCTACCCCTTATTATCGAATTATTGTATCTTCACGCTCTGGACTGGTGGAGATGATCCCCATCTTTGTTCCTATCATCTCTTCAAGTGCTAAAATATATGACTTTGCTGTGTCTGGTAGAGCATCAAACTCTCTTACACCTTCTGTTTTATCCCAACCTGGAAAACTTTTGTAAATAGGTGTAGCATCTTCAAGATCGTAAGGGACATAATTGATCTCTTTGCCCTCTACTTCATAAGCGACACATACCTTGACTTCATCAAAGCCATCCAGTACATCCAGTTTCATCAATGAAACCTGGTCTACTCCGTTCACACGTACTGCATGACGCATAGCCACAGCATCAAACCAGCCACATCTTCTCGGACGTCCCGTTGTCGTACCAAACTCATGTCCATTTTTACGAAGTTTGTCACCCTCTTCTCCAAAATCTTCACTCGGGAAAGGTCCATTTCCTACTCTTGTACAGTATGCTTTTGCAATACCTGTTACTTTTCCAAGGTCTTTTGGGTTGATCCCAAGACCAGAACAAGCACCTGCACTCACAGTGGTTGAAGAAGTGACGTAAGGATACGTACCATGATCGATATCCAGCATCGTACCCTGTGCGCCCTCTAAAAGTATCTTCTTGTCTGCATCCATGATCTCCCATATCATTTGTGTTGTATCTGTAATATAAGGACCCAATATATCTCTATACCCTTGAAGTTCTGCCAAAAGCTCTGATTCTACAGGTTGTGCAACACCCATCGCATCAAAAACAGGTTGATTCATTTCAAAATAGTCTTTGATCTTAGCAGTCAATTTTTCAGGGTTTAGCAACTCACCAAGTCTGTGTCCTACTCTGGCGATCTTATCTCCATATGCAGGCCCGATACCCTTACCTGTTGTACCAATGGCCTTATCACCCTTCAGACGCTCTTTGGCTTGGTCGATAAGTGCATGGTAAGGCAAGAGTACATGCGCTTTGTCTGAAAGGAAAAGTCTTCCTTCCAAGTTATCAAACTGTTCCATCTCTTTGATGAAATCTTTTGGTGAAAGTACGACACCGTTTCCTACAATGTTCTTTGCGCTAGGGTTAAGTACACCAGAAGGGATAAGGTGAAGTGCATATTTTTTGTCACCAATGACAATCGTATGCCCAGCATTATGCCCGCCTGCAAAACGACACACATAATCATGTGTCTGTGCCATATGGTCAACGATCTTTCCTTTTCCTTCATCTCCCCATTGGAGACCTACGATCAAATCTGCTTTACTCATCTACCCTATCCTCTATTCATTTTTTTACTGATACACTCATCTGTATAGAGTGCAAATCCTGCTGCTTCTACACCATCGATCGTGTATATGCCACCCATTGCCAAAAGACTGTTATTTTCAAACATTCTAAATGTCAAAGAGTCATAATATCTCATCTTCGCATAGTAAAGCGGAGAGATCACCATGTTACTATAGTCCACTTTTTGCGTAGCCTCTTTGATCTTTTCAAGTTCTGCCTTGATGTCTTCAGGGAATACACTCAGATCATTCAGATCATTCACGCTGTTGATCCTTACGAGTTGTTCTATCCAAGTTAGATCAGCTGCCATGATCTGCTCAATGTTCATTGACTTCAGGACATCCAAAGAGACCCCATATTTTTCATTTAAAAGATGCGGGATACGAATATTGGCTATCTGCATGACTGGTTCTGCCCCTATCTGCGCTAAAAGTGTTGTGGTGGTTTCTGCGATCTTCTCAAAAGTACCGTCGATCACTTCAGCCCCGATCTGGTACTGCTCTTTTGTCGGAAACGTTACCGTTGGCTGGATATAAAACCACTTTTTAGACTCTGTACTTCGTCCCAATCTTTTAGTCACGATACGTACAACATCTGCTGTAGAATCTGCACGTAAGGTCACTTCATGGTTTTCCTCATCATTCAGTCTGACCAATGGTTTTTGGTCGTCAAAACATTCATGTTGGTGGTAAGAAAAGAGTGGTGTGACTATCTCTTCAAATCCAAGACCGTACAAGGTTTCACTTGCGATATTTTCTATCTCTCTTTTGATCTTGGCACTTTGACCAAAATACAGTCTACTCCCACTAGGGATCTCATGTTCAAATATCATCTAATTACTCTTTTTAAAATATGTTTCGTTAAATACACGGCTTGCTGTACCATCAAACTCTCTTCTGCCAATGTCAGCCAATGCCAACTCTATGGCATTCACTACCCATGCAGACTCATAGACAGGAATAAGCCCCATCTGGTTGATACGAAAAAGTTTACCCTTGAGGTGATCTTGCCCCCCTGCCATGTTGACCCCATACTTTGTCTTAAGCAGTTTTCGTATAGGTTCTGCATCTTCATCATATACGGTGCTCATAGAGAGTGCCGGAGTCTGTGGGTACATAGAAAAACCAATAGCTTCAAGTGCAGCCTGTGTTGCAGATGCTCTGGATGCAGTATTTTCATATAGGGCATCGATTCCTTCTTCATCGACCGCATCAAAGATGGCATTAAGTCCGATGATGAGTGTTGTTGCTGCCGTCCAAGCTGTAGTATTTTTCTGTTGACTTTTAATTTCTGTAGCAATGTTAAAATAATAATCTGCACCGGAACCTATCTTCTCTACAGCGGATAAGGAAAGACCGATCATTGCCAATCCTGGAGGAAGCATCAAGGCCTTTTGACTTCCTGTGACCAATGCATCTATATGAGTAACATCTATAGGTTCTACCCCAACAGCGGTAATACCGTCGGCTACGATCATAATATCAGGATTGATCTCTTTAGCTCTTTTAGCTATAGCTTCTACAGGATGACGAAGTCCACCGGCACTTTCACAGACCTGTATAAAGATCGCATCGATATCTGCATTTTCACTCAAGGCCTTTTCAACATCAGCTACACAAGAAGGTGTATTCCACTCATACTTCAGTTCAACCTTCTCTTTTCCCATAGCATCAGCAATTTTCCCAAAACGCTCTCCAAACTTACCTGAATTGATCGTTAATGCCTTCGTCTTACAAAGGTTCAACATACATGCCTGCATGGCACCTGTACCTGAGGACGCTATCATCACACATTCATCCATCCCAAGAAGCTTTAAAAGTCTCTCACGGGCTTCTTTAAATATAGCTTCAAATTCTGGTGTTCTATGATGTAAGGTAGGTGTAGCCATAGCTTGGCGTACAGACTCCGGTACTGGTGTAGGTCCTGGGGTAAAAAGTAACATCTCTATCCTCTATTTTCACAAAAGTGTTTACATAATTGGTTGCGATTATAGCCAAAAAGAAGTTAGAAGAGGGTAAATCTACTTTTCATAAATAGAGATGACGTATAAAATTTACTTTTAAACGTAAAAAGGTGTATAATTAAAAAAATACCTCATTTTTTAATGAAAGGTTTGCCATGAAAAACTTAAAACAGAAACTCTTCACAACGATAGACGAGATCAATGAAAGGATCATAGAAATTCGTCATGATCTACATAAACATCCCGAACTTTCAGGTCAGGAAGAACATACTAAATACCTTGCCAAAGGGATTCTTGAAGCCAATGGATATAAGATAAAAGAGAGTGAAGAGCACCATGGGCTTATTGCAGATCTTATCGTAGATGAATCAGCCAAAACAGTCGCGATACGTGCCGATATGGATGCCCTTCCTATACAGGAGCAGACAGGAAAACCCTACGCTTCCAGAGTAGATGGTATCATGCATGCATGCGGACATGACAGCCATACAGCCATAGCATTAGGGGCAGCCATAGCCATGGCCACACACAAAAAAGAACTTCCCGGTAATATCAGGTTTATTTTTCAGCCCTCCGAAGAGAGCAAAGAGGGAGGTAGTGTTGATATGATAGAAGATGGTGCTCTTAAAGGTGTTAGCGCGATCTTTGGACTACATGCCTATCCTTATCTTGACTCTGGAAAGATAGGGTATAAGTATGGTGTAATGCTGGCTTCGGCAGATATATTTACCATTGAAGTTTTCGGTAAAGCAGCTCATGGTGCAAGACCTCATGAAGGGGTAGATGCCATTCTTGTCACATCTATGATCGTCAACTCGCTTAATCATATTGTATCTCGTAGAATTGACCCTTTACACCCTGCAGTTATCTCCCTTGGAACGATCTCAGGTGGCACTGCCTCCAATATCATTTGTGACCATGTTTTACTCAAAGGAACAGTCAGAACTATCAATGAAGGCGTACGAAAAAATATCCCGACCATGATGGAGTCTTCTATACAAGGGGTATGTACGTCGATGGGGGCAACCTACAATTTTGATTATACCTTTGGTCAGCCAGAACTGATCAATCATGATGCCATGGTAGATATCATCATAGCTGAAGCCAAAGAGATCATAGGTGATGAGAACTGTATTGATCTCGTAGATCCTGTTATGGGAGGGGAAGATTTCTCAGAATATCTACAGATCGTTCCGGGAGCATTTTTCAGGCTTGGCACTGGTAACGAAGAGAAACAGACCACTGTACCTCAACACAACAGCCGTTTTGATGTCGATGATGATGCACTTCAAGTCGGTATGAAGATCATGAGTGCCGCTGCACTGCAGGTCCTGGTACAAAAAGGTTCCTAATGTATGACAGCATTGTTTTAAAGATTCCCAGTGACATCGGATGCATGTCGCTCGTTGAGCATGTGCTCACAGGTATGTGTACCTTACTCTCTTTATCACAAGATGATCTACAGGCAATGCTCAAAAGTACAGAAGAGTTGATCCAAAATGCCGTTGACCATGCTTACAAGAACGAAAAAGGCTATATTGAGATCTCTCTGCATCCGTTTAAGACTGGACTGCGTGTAGATGTACATGACTGGGGTATTCCTATGTCCTCTACAAAATATAGCTCTGTCCCACTGATACGGGAAGCTTCACATGGGTTCAATCGTATCTATGATCTTGTTGATGTTTTCGAATACCATAATTTAGGCAGAGATGGCAAAAAATTTGTCATAATAAAATATGCTTCGCATCCTTTGCATCAGACATTATCCAAAACTACCACACCTAACCCGCTAACAGACAAAGAGGAAAGAGCAGATCCACAAACTCCTATCAAATTCAGAGAGTTTCAAGAGGGAGATGAAGAGGGAATTGCACGTCTTATCTATAAAAACTATGGATATAGTTATGTCAAAGATCTATTTTATTACCCTCATAAGATCTTGGAATATCATGGTAAAAAGTTCTACTCTATCATAGCTGAAGCTGAAGGAAAGATCATAGGACACTTTGCCTTTCTTTTGATACCAGACTCTACCATTGGAGAAGTAGGTATTGTGGTGGTAGACCCTCTATTTAAAGGGAGAGGTATCATGAATCGTATGATGGAACTTGTCTTGAAAAAGGCTGAAAGTATCGGTTTGGATGCAGTATTTGGTGAAGCGATAATGTACCATACCTTCTCACAAAAGAGCAATCTTACCCATGGCTTTATAGAGAGTGCCTTTATGCTTGGTAAGACACCTGAAGACATTACGATCGAAAATAATGAATTAACCGAAACCTACAAACGCGGATCGGTGCTGATAGGATACCGCTTCTTCCATAAAATGAAGAAAAAACTGTATCTTCCACAAGTCTATAAAGAGCAAATTGAACATACCTATAAAAATGCCGGTATAGCATTTGAAACAAAGAAAAGAAAAAAAACAAAGACCCCTCAACATGTCTTCCTGACCTATGAGTTCGACCCTCCTTCAAATATAGGTAAAATACGGGTCGATGGCTATGGAAAAGATTTCACTCAGAAATTTTTACATCTTGTCTCACAGCTTTGGTCAAAACACTGTGATATGATTTACGTCGATGTCTCCTTGGAGCACATACCAAAAATTGACAAGGTCATTAAGATCATTAATAAAAGAGGTTTTTTCTATAGTGGTGTCATCTTCCTTGCGCATAAGCAAGGGGACTATCTCAGACTGCAACTGAAACACAGTGATAAGATCGGGACCAAGAACTATCTCTGCCACTCT
>NZ_JBATIY010000067.1:0-20139 GCF_049668085.1 Sulfurovum sp.
CTGTTGTGATGGGACTCTTTATGTTCTCTTTAGCAGGTGTACCTCCATTCTCGGTATTCTGGGGTAAGATCTACGTCATGCAAGCAGCAGTAAATGCAGGCTATATTTGGTTAGCGATCGTTATGGGTCTTAACTCAGCTATCGCAGCATACTACTACTTGAAGCTTGTGGTATATATGTTCCTTAAAGATCCGGTTAAAGATGTGGATGTGGTTTACTATAACATCTCTAAGCCATTGACGGTTATTATTGGATTTGCCACAGTGGCTACAGTTACGGCTATCTTCTATGTGCAGCCACTTGTATCTTATCTATACTATATGATAAGTGCCAGCGGGTACTAAAACTTAGCGTTCAGCGTTTAGCGTTGAGCGTGTAGAAAGGTCGGAAAACCGACCTCTTTAAAGTATCTTTTTTTCTAACTCTTCAACGTTTCCTTTTATTACATCATTAAACTGAGAATTATTAAATGTGGTTTGTCGTTTAGCCAGTCTAGCGGTATTGGTAGTTATCTTCTCCACAAGCATTTTTTTATCATAGACGCCATCTAGGTAAGCCAATGTCTCTTTGATACCTATGGATTTCATACAGTTAGGTGCACGGGTATACTCTTTCTCAAGTATACATATTTCATCAATAAGACCCTCGTTGAGCATCATATTGGTACGTAAAGTGATACGTTCACGAAGTCTCTTCCTTTCAATCTCTATTTGATAGATTGGAAGTGTTTCTGTCACTGTTGGTTTAGGTGGAAATTGTTTAAAGTATTGTGTAGGAGTCAGACCGGTTTCCAAATAGATATGCAATGCTTTTTCTATGCGGTAGGGGTCATTAGGCTCTATATTTGACATATAAGTCTTATCTTGACTGTAAAGCCACTCATAGGTATCTGGTAAGTCTCGTAAATAGCTATATGTTTTTTCTTTTGTCTCAATACTGATGGCAGGTAGTTCACTGATACCCTCAATAAGCATTTTCAAGTAAAAACTTGTTCCTCCTACGATCACAAGATTTTTTCCATCTTTTAAACATTGTGCATATACTTGATGATACAGCTTGATAAAAGTGGTCACATCAAAGCTTTCATTAGGGTAGAGGTAGTCGATACCAAAATGTATAATGCCAGCCCGTTCATCGATTGTAGGCTTGGCTGAAACGATGTCGATCTTTTTGTAGATAGAGAGTGAATCGAGCGACAAAACATATGCATTCATCTTCTGTGCGATCTTTATAGAAAGAGACGTTTTCCCAGATGCTGTAGGACCGATGAGGGCAAGTTGTTTAAAGGTTTCCATAGCGTAATCATACCATAACCCCAAAAAGGATAAAATACTTCTTAAGATAAGAGAAGGGTAAGTATGAATTTATTTGACAAGAACAATCGTTTTAATATCGCGAACATGGTGACGTACCTGAATGTCTCGGCCGGTATCATGGCGATTTTTTTCATCGTAAATGGTGATTTCTTTACGGCTATTGTATTGGCATGGATCGCTGGTGCCTGTGACATTATAGATGGTAAACTGGCACGTAAATATAATCTTTCAACAGAGTTTGGTATCCAACTTGACAGTTTTGCAGATTTTCTCTCTTTTGTGGTCATGCCTCCATTTTTACTTTTCTATGCTGTAAAGCATTATAGTGGTATTACAGGTGTGGAAGAAGTGGTACTAGGCTTGGTATTTATCTGGTATATCATCAATGGTTTACGCAGATTAGTAGAGTTCAATCTTAAAGTAGATGTCGGAGAGGTTGAAAAGTATTTTGAAGGCGTTCCTACACCCTTGGGTGCGATACTTTTATGGATACTCTATCTTCTGAATGCCTATGGTATGATTACAAGTGGATATGTCATTGCGATTTTGGTCATGATCATTGCATGGTCCCTTAATTCTAAACTCAAAATCCCTCATCCCTAGAGCTTGCCTGTGAATCGTTTGAAAGAGAAGTTGCAACATTTTTCAGAATTGGTGATGTTTAAGCACTCGGTGTTTTCTTTACCCTTCATCTTTATCGCTATGCTTGTTGCTGCGCAAGGATGGTTTGGATGGAAGTTGTTATTATTAGGTACTTTGGCTGCCGTGACGGCACGAAATTTTGCAATGGGTGTCAACCGCTATCTTGACAGAGATATTGACATCCTCAACCCTCGTACAAAAGGCCGGCCTTCTGTAGACGGTAGAGTATCAAATACTCAAATGGTAATCTTTACAGTGATCAATGCATTGTTGTTTATTGTAGTAGCCTATTTTGTCAATCCCTTGGCTTTTCAACTCTCGTTACCTATTTTACTTGTTCTTGGGGCCTATACTGTGTTTAAACGCTTCTCTGCATTGGCACACCTCATACTGGGGGTGAGCTTGGGATTGGCTCCTATTGCAGGAGTAGTGGCCGTGAATGGTGAGATAACATTATGGTCTATCTATTTGGCGATCGGGGTGATGTTTTGGGTGGCGGGATTCGATCTGCTCTACTCATTACAAGATATGGAATTTGACAAAGCAAATGATCTGCATTCCATTCCTTCTAAGCTAGGTGCAAATAAGACCATGTGGATAGCAAGGGTATTTCACTTGTTGGCGATCATTTTTTGGGCTTATTTTGTATTCACGGCACAATTAGGGATATGGGCTCAACTTGCAGTACTTTTTTCTGCTATCATGTTGAGTTACGAACATTACATTGTCAATAAAGATTTTACAAAAATAGACAAAGCTTTCTTTACCGTCAATGGTTATTTGGGGTTTGTATTTTTAATTTTAATTATTATGGAGGTGATATAAGATGCCAATAATGGAAATAGCAGTTATAGGTATATTGGTAGTATTGATTGTGATACTGTTTGGACAGATAAGTAAAAACACTAAGCTGGCAAAAGAAAATAAAAAACTACATGAAATACTTGAAGTAAAAAGTACAACGATAGCAAACTATGAAGCCTCACGTGTAGCAGTAAAAGATGTGATAGAGAACTTCTCTTCTTTGGACTCAGTGATGGAGCTTATCAATGCAGGTGAAAGTAAAGCATCAGTATCTGAAAAATTAGGTATCCCTATCAGCAAGATAGAACTCATCATTAAGTTTGATAAACTCAAAAAGAGAGACTAATGTCCAAAAGCTCTTGGGAGATGATCTTATCTGAGGCCTATGCCTCTTTAGAAGCAGAATATCAAAGATTTTTAGAAGAAGACAAGAACTACTTCCCTTCGAAAGAAAACTACTTCAATGCTTTTAAGACACTGCACAAAGATCAGGTCAAATACATTTTGTTCGGTCAGGATCCTTATCCAAGAAAAGAGAGTGCCGGGGGATATGCATTTATAGATACGAAGGTAGATAATCTGTTTTCAACTTCTGGTCTAAGTAAAGAAGTAAACCGTGCTACCAGTTTACGTAATTTTGTGAAGATGGCACTTGTAGCCAGTGACAGACTAAAAGCAGAAGATACTTCGCAAGTAGCCATAAGTAAACTAGATAAAACAGATATGATCGATTCCATAGATGATCTGCGGTTTAATTTTGAGAAAAATGGGGTGTTGCTTTTAAATACAGCACTGATCTTTACAGACAAAAAGAGTACTAAAAAACATGTGAAAGCATGGAAACCTTTTGTACAAACACTGTTACATGCACTTGAGAAGAGTGCTCCAAAACTTATCTTGTTCGGTACACATGCAAAAGATCTAAAAAAACAATTTTCGCTGGGTATATTTGATACCATTGAGCTTGAACATCCGTATAACCATACATTTATTTCCAACCCCAAAGCATTGGAACTATTTGGCCCTATGCACTTACTTGAAAAATAAAGCTTTCTCTGATATAATTGCGCTCTAAATTATCGCTACTACATTTTAAATGTGCACTCATAGCTCAGCTGGATAGAGCATCGGTTTGCGGTACCGAAGGTCTCAGGTTCGAATCCTGATGGGTGTACCACTTCTTCTTATTTGTATTCATCTTTCACGCGTTTTCTTTCGACGTACCTGATGTACGCCTCAATCAAATCATGTAAAACCTGAACACAACTAATAAGAAGGGTTTATTTTACTTTTCATACATCCTCTAAGCAACCAAGCCCTAACCAAATTTATATTACAATGATGTCAATAACTTTAGGGAGTTTCTACCATGAAAATTTTACTCATTAATGCCAATCCTGTTGTCTCTAGACTGCTTGCTCTATGTACACGTGACGAGGATATTGTATTGGATGAAGTAAAACATATAGATGCTATTAAAGAGATTGACTATGATCTACTTTTTGTCAATGATGCCTCTTATGAAGATCATATTGATACATTACTAGAGAAAAAGAGTATTAGAAAAAAAGTTTTTATCTCCTATGATGAAGAACCGGTGAAAGGTTTTGATCAGACCATTAAAAAGCCATTTCTGCCTTCACAGATCATCGAAGTGATAGAGAGTGTTGATATGAGTGAAATGATTGTGGATGATGAGGATGAGAGTATTTCTATTTCTTCTGTGTCTTTAGAAGAAGAGTATGTTGATAACGAAGAGTTACCTCCTATTTTCCCACTCTCAACCCAAGATAGTAAAGAAACTGACGATCTATTGGAGATAGTGGAGGATAGTGCTCCAGAAGTACTTAATAGCGATGAGATAGAAAAAATAAAAGCACTGTTAGAGATGGATGATGAGATAGCATTGACTGAAGATGAACCGATAAGTGATGATGAGTATGAAGCACGTAAAGTGAAGATCATTAAAGAACAGCTTATTGCTGATGGATTGGAGATCATAGAAGAAGATGCGATCGTCGAAGAATTAAGTACTGTAGTTGCAGACTCTTCCAAAAAGGCAAGTAAGACAAAGAAAAGTAAAAAAAAGAAAAAAGAAACAGCATTTAATAAAAAAGAACTCTCTCGTATTGAAGATGCAGTGGTTGCTGCATTGAATAAAATGAAGCCTAAGAAAATAGAAAAACTACTCAAAGGTAAAAAGATAGAGATCAAAATTAAATTAGAGGATGAACAATAATGCAAAAAGGTGCTATTTTAGTGCTCTCAGGTCCAAGTGGTGCGGGTAAAAGTACGATTATCAACGCAGCATCAGATGAGATAGGTGAATACTATTTTTCTATATCAACGACCACACGTGCACCTCGAGTGGGAGAACAACATGGTAAAGATTATTTTTTTGTGAGCAAAGAGAGTTTTGAAGAAGATATTAAAGCGGATAATTTTCTAGAGTATGCGGAAGTGCACGGTAACTATTATGGTACATCACTTAAACCGGTTAGGATAGCCTTAGAAGAGGGTAAACTGGTTATCTTTGACATCGATGTGCAAGGTCATAGACTAGTACGTGCAAAGATGGATGATCTTACGACCTCTGCCTTTATTACACCACCTACACTTAAAGAGCTAGAGACAAGACTGAGGGCTCGATGCACAGATGATGAGTCCGTGATAGTCAAACGCATTGAAAATGCTAAAAGTGAGATAAAAGCAGTAGGTGAGTATGACTTTACGATTATTAATGATACGGTAGAAGAGGCAGCAAAGCGCTTTGTCATTGTAGCCAAGGCTGCGAGATTGAAACAAAGTACAGAAGATGAAGAAAAATTTGTAAGACAATGGTTATCAAATAACTAAGTATTAAACATATTGCAGTATAATTATTCAAATTAATGCTCAATGTAGCGAAATATAAAGGATTGACATGGGTATGCCAAGTATGCCAGAACTACTAATCGTATTGGCGATTGTTGTGCTTCTTTTTGGGGCGAAAAAGATTCCAGATCTTGCAAAAGGTATGGGAAGAGGTATCAAAGACTTTAAAAAAGCAATTAAAGAGGACGAAGAAGAACCTAAAGAGATTGCAAAAAATGATGAAGAATCATCTGAAACAAAAATCGAAGAGAAAAAAAGCGAAAATGCTTAATTTGAATGCTGAGTACTAGTGACTCGGCATAGAAAACATTCCTCCAAATAGCTATGAAGCTATTTTCTACTACAATTCCATATTAACTATTACGGAAGACCTATGAAATTAAAACTACAAATCAATCAAGTCATTAAAGAAGCTTTTACTAAAGCAGGTATAGAACATGAACCTATGAGTGTATCTGAAGCAACCAAAGCTGAGTTCGGTGACTTTCAGTTCAATGGTGCGATGGCTTTGTCTAAAAAGTTGGGTAAAAATCCAAGAGAGATCGCAACACAAATTATCGAAAGTCTTGATTTGACTGGAGCAGTTGCGAAAGCAGAGATCGCAGGCCCTGGTTTCATCAACCTATGGCTTAACCCTTTTTGGTTGGCTACACAATGTGAAGTTGCACGTAAAGATAGCAGACTTGGTGTGGAAAAACGTGAAAGACCTCTCAAAGTAGTGGTTGATTATTCTGGCCCTAATATGGCTAAACAGATGCATGTAGGACACTTACGTTCTACGATCATTGGTGATACTTTGGCAAATCTTTTAACCTATCTTGGGGATGAGGTCATACGTCAAAATCACATTGGGGACTGGGGTACGCAGTTTGGAATGCTGATCGCTTATCTGGAAGAGATAGATGAAGACGGTTCTGTAAGTTTAAAAGACCTGGAACAGTTCTATAAAGATGCTAAAGGGCGTTTTGATGCAGATGAAGATTTTGCGAATAAGGCCAGAGAATATGTGGTAAAGATCCAAAGTGGCGATCCGCATTGTTTAACGCTTTGGCAAAAATTTATAGACATCTCTCTAGGACACTGTGAAGAAGTGTATGAAAAACTAGGAGTCAATCTCACTCGTAATGATGTACGCGCAGAGAGTTTTTACAATGATGATCTGAGTGCTGTCATAAGTGATCTAGATGCAAAAGGTACATTGACACAAAGTGATGGTGCGCAATGTGTATTTTTAGAAGGTGACGAAGTACCGGTGATCGTTCAAAAAGGTGACGGGGGATATCTGTATGCGACTACAGACCTTGCAGCATTACGCTATAGAGCACAGACCTTAGGAGCGCAACGTATCTCTTATGTGGTTGATGCAAGACAGGGTGGACACTTTAAGCAAGTGTTTAGAGTGGCTAAGGAGGCTGGCTTTGTTGCTCCTGAGGTAAACCTAGAACACATTGCATTTGGTACGATGATGGATAAAGGCGGAAAACCATTTAAAACACGTGATGGTGGGACGGTAAAGCTTATAGATCTTCTGGATGAAGCGGTTGTGAAAGCGAAAGAGACTATCAATGAGAAAGAGTCTTATTCTCCTGAAGAGCTAGATGCATTGGCTAAGATCATAGGAATTGGAGCGGTAAAGTATGCAGATCTTGCGATCAACCGTGAATCCAACTATATCTTTAACTGGGACAAGATGCTCAGTTTTGAAGGGAATACCTCTTTGTATATGCAATATGCCTATGCAAGGATCCAAAGTATTTTTAGAAAATACGATGGTCCTATAGAGGGTAATATTATTATTGGTGACGCATTGGAGCATAGACTCGCTACCATGCTACTTCGTTTTGAAGATGTACTGAGCCGTGCAGCAGTAGATGCCTCACCTAATCAGATCACAACATACCTCTATGACTTAGTGACACTCTTTATGCGTTTTTATGAGCAAAACCCTATACTTAAAGAGGGTGTAGATGAGGCAACGAAGTTAAGTCGTTTGGCACTGGCTGATCTGACGGCTAAGACCATCAAACAAGGTTTGGATATACTTGGTATCGAAACTGTAGATAAGCTGTAATATTTACAATACATAAAGAAGTTTTGAAGGGGTTTTTCTTCTTCAAAAGGAGAAGTTCGTATGAAAGCACTCATTATTTTAGCGATATTTGCCACACTGGGTATTATCTTTTTTCAATATAGCAGAAACAAAGATCTCAAAAAACTTTTTATAGCCCTTATTACATTTGGTGTTATCATCTCATTGGCAGTGGTAGGAAATTTAACACGACAGATTATGCCGATATATCTTGCACATATTATGTTGATACTAGTTTCATGGGGTGGTTTGATAGTCTATCTTGTAAGAGATAAATATTATTGGTGGATCATCTTTTCGCCTGTAGTGACTATCGGATTATTTTTGCTATTGGAGCTATTGACTGGTTCAGGCCATGAGATAGGATAAGTAAACGACAACTGTTTGTCGTATCGACAGCGAAGTATAGCACTTCGCGTTCGTTTTTATGCAGGATCGATATCTTTCTTTTTCTGATTTTCAACAAGTTCACTTAAAAATGTTTCAAGTGAATAACGTTGTCTATATTCAGGAATCATGATATGGATAAGGATATCTCCCAAATCAGCTACAGCCCATTCATCGCTCGTATCTGATGCAAGAAATGTATCACCTTGTTTTTTGAGTTCTGTTTTAAGTTGGTCAAAAAGTGCAAGAGTATGTTTACCATTGAGTGAGTTAGCGATCACTACACGTTTTGCTATGTAGTCTGCATCTTCAAGGTTGAATACTTCTATCTCTTCAGCTTTTTTATCATCAAGTATTTTTACAATACCTGCTATTCTTTCGTCTATTGTCATATGGTGTTGCCCTTCTAATATATGTTTGACAGATGCTTTGATCTTTTCGTCAATAAATTGTAAATCTTTTTCTTCTCTTATTTGGGTTGAACTCATAGGTGCCTCTAGAGGAAGCAATTCCCATGTTTTGAGTTCATCCGTATCTAAATGATGCTCATCCCGTGTTGCTATAACCCAGGTTACGGATTCATTTAGCCATTCAAATGCATGCCATTTTTTCAATGTTGACAGGTTGTCAGATCCTATGATAAGATATTTGACATTGTATGTTTGGTTAAAATGTTTTACACTTTGTGAGGTGACTGTACTTTTGCCTTCTTCTATCTCATAATCATCTACTTCTACACCATCTATAGGGTCAAAAAGTGAATGACACCAAGAAAGTCGGGTATGGGCATCTGCCAGGGTAGATGTTTTAAAAGGGTTCAGGTAGGCGGGTACAACAAGCAGTTTATCGATCTGCAAGTTTTCTATAGCTTTTTCAACGATAAGTTGATGTCCTTTATGCGGAGGGTCAAAACTTCCTCCAAAGATAGCTATAGTAGGTTTATGATTAACCAAATACTAACCTCATTTACTGTAAAATTGCGTAATTTTAGCATAATAATCATAAGGGTAAAGTATGGCTGTAAAAGTAGCAATTAACGGACTAGGAAGAATCGGTAGATGTGTGGCGCGTATTATTGCAGATAGAGATGACATTGAGCTTGTTGCAGTGAATGCTTCCGGTACTGAAGAGATGATTCAGTATAACGTTAAATACGATTCTGTACACGGTAGACGTAACGATGTTAAGGTAGCCGATGGATATCTTAATATTGGTGAGACCAGAGCAAAGATCTTTGCAGAACGTGACCTGTCGAAGATAGATTTTGCCTCTTGTGGTGCAGAAATTGTTTTAGAGTGTACAGGCGCATTTTTAACAGCGGAGAGCGTACAGCCTTATTTGGATAACGGTGTAAAAAAAGTGCTGTTTTCAGCACCGGCTAAAGATGATACAGCAACATTCGTACTTGGAGCAAATGCAGATGAGTATGCAGGTCAATCCATCGTTTCAAATGCAAGCTGTACGACCAATGGACTGGCACCTGTAGCCAAAGTATTGGATGATGCATTTGGTATAGAGAAAGGTTTGATGACCACGATACATTCATATACTTCTTCTCAGCCGATACTGGATGGAAAACATAAAAAAGATCCTAGAAAAGGGCGTTCAGGTGCAGTAAACTTAGTGCCAACGACAACAGGTGCAGCAAAAGCTATCTCCAAAGTGCTTCCAAATCTTGCAGGCAAGATAAACGGACAGGCGATAAGAGTACCAACGCCGGATGTTTCTATGGTAGACTTGACAGTAACACTCAATTCAAATGTAACAGTTGAAGATGTTCAAGCCGCATTTAAAACGGCGAGTGAAGGTTCACACAAAGGTATTTTGGGTGTAGATGAAGAGTACAGAGTGTCTCAAGACTTTGTAGGTGAAGAGCTAAGTACAGTGGTGCCCCTTGATACGATTCAAGTCATAGGGGACAACATGGTAAAAGTACTCTCTTGGTATGACAATGAGTGGGGATATTCTCGCCGTTTAGTAGATATGGCAATACACATAAGTAAAAAGTAAGACAGGGAACGTATGAAAACATTAAAAGATTTAAATATTGATGGCAAAAGAGTTTTTATAAGATGTGATTTTAATGTACCTAAAGATGAGTTTGGGAACATTACAGATGACAGACGCATTCGTTCTGCATTGCAGACGATCCGTTATTGTATAGACAGAGATTGTAAAATTATTCTTGCTTCACATTATGAAAGACCGGAACCGGGTAAATATGAAGAGAAGTATTCACTGGTACCTGTAGCAAAAAGACTGCATACGCTACTGAAGATAAAAAGAGATATTTTTATGGCGCAAGATGTGGTGGGTGAAGATGCTAGGGCTAAAGCAGCATCTATGGAAGCAGGTGATGTACTTTTACTTGAAAACCTTCGTTATGAAGCAGGTGAAACTGAAAATGATCCGGTATTTGCAGAGCAGTTGGCAGATTTTGCAGATATATACATTAACGATGCTTTTGGTGCTTGTCATAGAAAGCATGCTTCTATCGATGCGATCACCAAATTTTTTGATGCAGACCATAAAGCAGCAGGTTTCCTTATGAGCAAAGAGGTAAATTTCTTTTCTAAAGTACTTGAAAATCCTGTTCGTCCATTTGTCGCAGTGGTTGGGGGATCTAAGGTTTCTGGTAAACTTCAAGCACTTACAAATCTTTTAAGCAAAGTAGATAAGGTCATTATCGGTGGAGGAATGGCATTTACATTCCTTAAAGCATTAGGCCATGAGGTAGGTGATTCATTGATCGAAGATGATCTGCTGGACGAAGCAAAAGATATTATGACAAAAGCCAAAGAGTTAGGTGTCAAATTCTACTTGCCTGTAGATGTAGTAGCAGCAGCCGAGTTTTCAGAGAACACTACAGTGAAATTTCTTCCTATACAAGAGATTCCTGTGGGCTGGATGGGACTGGACATCGGACCTGCATCTTCAAGACTTTTCCGTGAAGCATTGAATGATGCACAAACGATCATATGGAATGGTCCTATGGGTGTCTATGAGATGGATAGATACTCTAAAGGAAGCCTGGCGATGTCAAACAACATTGCGCAAACGCATGCAACAACTATCGTTGGTGGTGGAGATACTGCAGATGTGACACAACGTGCCGGTGATGCAGATGAGATGACTTTTGTAAGTACAGGTGGTGGGGCAAGTTTAAAACTGATAGAAGGTATTGCACTTCCAGGTTTAGAAGCACTTAAGTAAAAGGATTTTTATTAATTTTTGCAGCCTGCCATTTGTTAGGACGCATTTAGAGCAAAGCTCCAAAAACTACGCTGTCGCTAAGACTGCTTCAACAGCAGGTTCATGCGATCAATCGCATTGAAAAATAAAAAAGGATTCTTATGATTTTTGCAGCAAACTTTAAAACAAATCATACCAGAGCATCAACAGAAAAATATATTGAGTCATTGAAAGAAAAATTGCTTGCAAAAAAACCTGAAGACAAAGTCTATATTTTTCCTCCTGCAACTGCGTTAAACAGTTATGAGGGTGATTTCACAGTAGGTGCACAAAATGCTTATCCTACGCAAAATGGTGCTTATACGGGTGAGATAGGTATAGAACAGCTTGAAGAGTTTGGCATTAAAACGATCCTTATAGGACACAGCGAGAGAAGAGAACATTTAGGTGAATCTCAAGAAATAATCGCACAAAAATTTGCATTTTTTAAAGAGCAGGGCTATGAGATACTCTATTGCATCGGTGAACCGCTTGAGATAAGAGAAGAGGGTAATGAAGCAGTCATGGAGTACCTTCTTGCACAGTTTGACGGTATAGATATCAGTTATAAGGATCTTATCATCGCCTATGAGCCAATTTGGGCCATAGGAACGGGGAGGTCAGCCACAGTAGAAGAGATAGCTTCTACCCATGAATCTTTGAAAAAAACAGTACGAAAACCATTACTTTATGGCGGTAGTGTGAAACCAGCTAACATTAAAGAGATTACGGATATTCGTGGTGTGGATGGAGTTTTGGTAGGGTCTGCTTCTTTGGATGCAGAGAGTTTTTCTAAAATGATACTGTCGTAGTTTACTCTTCTTTTCTCATACTCAACAGATCATCCCAGGGAGATTCCCTGGGATAGTATTATTTAAATAGATCTTCCAATGCTGTCGTATCTGTTGTTTTTGTTGCTTCAGTAGTATCTGAACTATCTGTTTGTCTTTCTGTAATCCCCTCAATCTCATTGAGCTCTATGGTATATCCTGTAAGCATAGAAGCCAAACGGATGTTGATACCGGATTTACCAATAGCTTTTGCTTTTTGGTCTCCTGTAATGTTCACCACAGCTTTTTTCTCATCAGCATCTATTTTGATGCTTTGTGAAATTGCAGGACTTAATGAACGTGTGATAAAAACTTCAGGAATAGGAGAGAATTCGATACAGTCGATATTTTCTCCATTAAGTTCTTCACTTACAGCATTGATACGTACACCTTTAACACCTACTGCTGCACCGATAGGATCCACATTCATTTGCTCTGTTTTAAGTGCTATTTTTGCTCTTTCTCCAGGGATTCTTGCTGCAGCTACGATCTCTACTACACCATCATCGATCTCAGGCACTTCACTTGCCATGAGAGCCTCTAAAAACTTAGGTGAAGTTCTTGTCAACTCGAGGAAAAGACCATATTCAGGGTCAACACTTACGTATCTAAGAAGTGCACGGATGGAGTCTCCACGCTTATATTTTTCACCTTTGATACGGTTTCTAAGTGACATAATACCTTTCAGTTCACCGATCTCAACATGTGTGTTGTCTTCTGAATCGATACGGTTGACTGTTCCTAGCATCACTGAACCTACTTTTTCTCTATATTTTTCAAATAGATCTTGTTCTACACGTCTTTGTACATGGTACTCAAGCTCTCTAAAGAGATTCGCTGAAGCTGTACGACCATGATCTTCAAGGATAAACTCTTCTTTCAGTTGATCACCAAGCTCTAAAGAGTCATCAAACTCTTTTGCCTCAGAAAGAGAGATAAAACTGTCTGATTCGACTTCTTTCGTGTTTCCTTCTTTACCTACTTCTACATAAAGTTGCTCATCATTATCTGCAACAACAGTTATGACTTTATTGACAGAGTATGTTTTTGTATCAGTGTCAATGATCACTTCAAAGTTACTTGTAAAGCTAGTCAGTTTTTTGGCAGTATTGACCAACGCATCCTTAAATGCTTCTATGGCATGTTCTTTAGAGATATTTTTTTCATGTGCAATTGCTTCTATAATGTCTAATATTTTTTCCATAAATGGTTCCTATTTATCAGTTTTGTTCATAATCAATTCACTATACCGCTACAAGAGGTAACATAACAGTGTTAATAACGTCTTGGGGAGGTGGTGTTTTTGAAGTTAAGAATTATATCTAACCAAAGCTTTACTGAAAATAAAGTATAATTTTTATAATTAAGTCTGAAGAATAAATAAGATAATTTAAAAGGTATAGATAGATGAAGTTAAAACTTGCTAGAACAACACTTAAAGCAAAACCAAAAACGATTGAGTTGAAAAAGTTAGAAGAAGAACTAGCGAACAGATCTATATTTTATTTTGATAAAGACAACTCGCATAAAGAATTGAAAGAGCTGATCGAATATTTTGAAGAAAAAGGTTTCTCTGTCTATATGCGAGAAGTAAAGTACGGACTTGATGATAATGAATATATCTATGAAGTGCATATCATCGCTTAGAACAAAAGTAAAAAGCCGTTTGAGCGAACTGCTAAACTTGACTTTATGTCAACATCATTTTTTGGGATTTTCTCCCAGAATTTCCTACTAGAAAGACAAATAATTGAGTATAAGAATTAAAATTCAATATAGCGAGGCACTAAATGCCGAGTCATAAAAAATTATTTATAGAAACACTTGGTTGTGCGATGAACGTTCGTGACAGTGAACATATGATCGCAGAACTGAATCAAAAGGAATCTTACGAGATTACAGAAGATCTCAAAGATGCTGATCTTATCATTATTAATACCTGTTCTGTGAGAGAAAAGCCTGTGGCTAAACTCTTTTCAGAGATAGGTGTATTTAACAAGCATAAAAAAGCTTCTGCGAAAATTGGTGTCACAGGATGTACAGCATCTCATTTAGGGGATGAGATCATTAAACGTGCACCTTCTGTGGACTTTGTATTGGGTGCAAGAAATGTATCTAAGATCACTGAAGTGGTGGATAAAAAACATGCTGTAGAGGTCAGTACAGACTTTGATGAGAGTACCTATGCCTTTGGTGAATACAGAACAAATCCTTTTAAGGCAATGGTCAATATCTCCATAGGGTGTGACAAGTCGTGTACCTTCTGTATCGTCCCAGCAACACGAGGAGATGAGATCTCTATCCCTTCTGATCTTATCGTACAAGAGATCAAAAAAGCAGTAGCTACAGGGGCTAAGGAAGTGATGCTTCTTGGACAGAATGTTAATAATTACGGAAGACGTTTTGGTAGTTCTGAAGAGAGTTGTGATTTTACGCAGTTGTTACAAAAGATATCTAAGATAGAAGGTTTGGAGCGTATACGTTTTACCTCTCCACATCCTTTACATATGGATGATGCATTCATTCAAGAGTTTGCATCTAATCCTAAGATATGTAAACAGATACATGTTCCCCTGCAAAGTGGTTCAACGACCCTTTTAAAAGAGATGAAGAGAGGCTACAGCAAAGAGAACTTTATCAACCGTTGTGAAAAGATACGTACGCTTTGTCCCGAGGCAACGATCTCAACAGATATTATCGTTGGTTTCCCGGGTGAAAGTGATTCAGACTTTGAAGATACAATGGATGTACTTGAAAAGGTACGTTTCGAACAACTCTTCTCCTTTAAGTACTCTCCGCGCCCTCATACCGAAGCAGCAGAGTTTGATAATCAAATAGACAATGATGTCGCAGGTGCACGTTTGACCCGCCTTCAGGCTAGACATACTGAGATCCTAGATGAGATCATGGATGCTCAATTAGCTAAAGTACACAAAGTCTATTTTGATGAGCTCAAACCTAATGGAAGGGTTTCAGGACGTTCAGATGACGGCAAACTCTTTTTTGTAGAGGGAAGTGAAGAGCTTTTGGGTAAAATAGTAGATGTTAAAGTTATTAAAACCTCTCGGGGTGCTCTTGACGGGGTACTCGTTTAGGATAGAAAATGTTTAAAACACTATCACGAAGCATCGCTCAAGTCATTCTCCCGCCATTGGGATATCTACTGATGCGTTTTTACTGGTATACCTCTAAAAAAAATTTTCATGTCACAGGTGAGATCACTCAAGATCAGTCCATCGTTGTCTGTTGGCACGGTGAGCTTCTTATGTCTCCACAAGCCTATCGATATTTTCATAAAAAACAGTTAGCTTCAGGGATCATCTCCAGGCATTTTGACGGTGAGATGATCGCGAGGATACTGATGTATTTTTCTATTGTTCCTTTGCGTGGATCGAGTAGTAGGGGAGCCAAACAAGTACTCTTAGAAGCTTTTAGGGCACTAAAAAAAGGAGATGATCTGTTGGTCACTCCTGATGGTCCTAGAGGACCACGCCATACGATCAGTGATGGTGCTATAGCCTTGGCACATAAAGCCAAAGCACCGGTATTGACAGTAAATTACATACCTAGCGCTTATTGGCAGCTTGGCAGTTGGGATAAGTTTGTCATTCCAAAACCTTTTAGCTCCATCGATTTTTACTTGGAAAATGTCTCTCTTGAAGGCATGGAACTCGATGAAGCCAGAAAATTTCTTCGTGACAAAATGTTAGCGCATACGGTGCACTAAAAACATGAAATCTAAACTTCAAGATGCATCTGAGGAGTTTTTGAACTATCTGTTTGATGTAAGAGGCTATTCTGAAACCTCTATCGTAACATACGAGATAGCATTGAGGCAAATGCTCGAAGAGAGCCATGTATATGAAGAAGATGGTCACACTATCTTGGATATCACCCCTTTTCGCTTTAAAATTGTGAAAAATCATAAAAAAACCATTGTGAAAAAACTCTCAGCCATACACTCTTTTGTAAAATATCTGGAAGATCAGTGTCATATGCGGATCAAACTTATAGGAGATGAGTCCATAAAGGTACCTCAGAGCCTTCCTAAGCCTATTGAAGAGACATATATTGATGAGGTATTGAGTAGTGCCAATTTAGAGGAGAAATTGCTCATTTCTATGCTTTATGGATTGGGGTTGCGTATCTCAGAACTGAGTATTTTGAAACTTTCAGATGTAAAGAATGGATGGATACAGATCCATGGTAAAGGCAATAAGGAAAGAGAGTTGCCTTTGTTAGATAGTTTACAGGAACTGATCACTTTGTATATCAAGAGAAGGTCTCCTAAAAAGTATCTTTTTGAAAAAGGTAATGCGCCTATGAACTCTGCGCAGTTACGTTATATTCTGACAAAACTTTTTAAGGCTCAAGGTTTCAAGGTGACACCCCATCAACTGCGACATTCCTTTGCGACGCATCTGCTCAATAACGGTGCTCGTATCGCTGATGTAAGTGAATTACTCGGACACGAGACCATGGCAACTACGCAGGTCTATACAAAACTTGGATCTGTGAAAAAAATGCAAGAGTATATGAAAGCCCATCCTTTGGCTGATGTGATGCATAAGCCAAAGGAGTAATTAGTAATGAGTAATGAGTAATTTTGGATCTATATTTTCTTGGAAAATATAAGGTCTGATCTTATTGGGAATGGTGTTTGTTCTACACAATTCTTTAAATTTTTTTGGCATATCAATCGTTAGATAGGGTGCAATATAAAGTAGATCACCTTCTGTTTCAATAGACCATAACCCACCTATTACCAAAGAAGTTCCCTTTTGTATCTCTTGACGTTGAGAGGCAGAGAGGAGGTAGCCTAACTCTTTGAGTGCAAGGTCAGCTGCTTTAACTTTTGCAGCCAGTGTATGTAGTTTAATGACACGAAGCTCTTTTTGGGTGTAGATGCGTTCAAAATTTGCTTCTATCTGCTTCGTATCTTGTCTGAGATACTTAAAACTTCTTCTGATACCTTCTTTGTATTCTGACATAAGAGGATCAGAGAACTGTTTCCTAAAAAGGTTACGCTCATACTTTTCATCACTGTTACTCTCATCTATAAAGTAAGGATGGTCGTTCTGTTCCAGATAGGTGAGCAACTCATCTTTACTGTACTCAATCAGGGGACGTACTAAAGTGTAGTTTTTTCTCTGGCTTAACTCCTCGAGTCCAATAAGTTCAGAAACACCAGCCCCTTTTGTGAGTCGCATAAGAAGCCATTCAAGCTGGTCGTTCAGCTGGTGAGCTGTAAGAAGTATCTCGTAGTGGTGTTCTTTAATCAGTTTTTCAAAAAAATTGTAACGAAAGTTTCTGGCATTTTGTTCAAAATGTGTGGTAAATGATGGTGCTTTGATAGTATGGCAAGTTAGATCGTATTGTTTAGCTAAAGCTTTTGCATGTGATTCTTCCCTGTCAGAATTGTCTCTTGTGCCATAATTGACCAAAGCGATGTCAAAAGGCACCTTGTGCTCCAAGAGCAGAAAGAATAGGGCAGAAGAGTCCACACCAGAAGAAAATGCTAACAAATTCTTCTTATTTTTGATATTTTCTATGTCAAGTTTTAGCATGTGTACCTTTTACCCAAACTGTGGCGTTGTTCTTCTCGTCATTTTTTTTAGAAAAAAACGAAGCAAAAAAATCGTCGTTGTTCTCAAATCGCTTCGCTTTCAAGGGTGTTCTCAACGACAAGATGCGCGGTTACGTGATTAAATGGACGGCTTTATAAGAGTTGCTAAAAGTTGTGTTCCAACAAGCTCTGTAATTTTTGCTTGGTAAAGTTTACCATATTCTATTGACAGGTCAGAAGTATCATTGATGAGGATCTCTCCATCTATGTCTACAGCCCAGATCAGTGGTCGTGCCGAAAGCAAGTACTCATGCTCATCACTTTCCCCATCTATGACGACAGTCACTGTTTGTCCCACCATTTTTTCAAGTGAAGCCAGTGTATTTCGTTCTGCTATCTCACCAAGAACCTGAGCTCTTTGGTCGATGGTCTCTTCATCTATCTGCTCCAGATTATACGCAGAGGTTGTCTCTTCGTTAGAGTAGTGGAAGGTGTTAAACCTGTCAAATTCAAATGTCTCCATGAAGTCACACAGTTTCTGAAAGCTTTCATCACTTTCGCCAGGGTGTCCTGCGATGAGAGAGGTACGTAAAAAGGCATTGGGTTTGCTTTTCATGTACTCAAGAAGTTCTATGGTCTTCTTCTCTCCAAAACCACGTTTCATGATCTTCAACATAGAGTCTTCAATATGCTGGATAGGCATATCATAATAGGTTTGAAATACCTTTGAATCGGCAATCGCATCAATGAGGGCAAATGTAGTTGTACTAGGATAGAGATACAAGATACGTGCTGATTTTACACCCTCTATAGCTTCCACACCTTTGATGAGGTCAATGAGTCCGTCACTAAGCTTCATGTCACGTCCGTAGCTAGAGCTATCTTGTGAAATGAAAGAGAAATCATAAAAGCCTTGTGCTACAAGATTCTCTACTTCTTTGATAATGGAGGAGAGTGAACGTGAATGCAGTTTCCCTTTAAAACTTGGGATAGCACAAAATGAACAAGCCTGGTTACATCCTTCTGCTATTTTTATGTAGGCATGGTAATTTGAACCCGTAATAACTCTTCCGGATGTTTCAGTAGCAAGATAGACCTCAGGGCTAAATGTACTCTGTTTTGAAGCAATAAGCTCATCTATCTTCTCATAGTCACCCACACCTGTAAAGATATCTATCTCAGGCATATCTGCCTGAAGTTCTTCTTTGTAACGTTCGGTCAGACATCCACTCATGACTAAGATGGAGTTTTCTTTACGTTCATCATGGAGGTTGAGTACCGTGTTGATACTCTCTTCTTTTGCCGCATCGATGAAACCGCAAGTGTTTACGATGATCACATCAGCCTCTGCATTATCATCGGTGATCTCATACTCTTTAAGACGGCCAAGCATCACTTCACTGTCAACAAGGTTTTTGGTGCAGCCAAGGCTCACCAAGTGTAATTTTTTACTATTCATTAAAACTCATTTGTATTTTAAACTTTTTCAGCATTATAGCCAAATGTTAAGTGAATGGTATAAGGTTGAAAAAATATAAAATGATTTAAAAAGAAAAAAGAGAGGTTAGAGTCAGGCAAAAGCCTGAACTCTAAAGGGTAGAACTTTAAGAAGTGATTCCTAGAAGTTGTATTTAGCCCATAAACGGATGAAGTTTTGATCCTCATCACCAATAATAACTCTGTCGTCGCTTTGAGCTACATATGCAGCAAATACAGTTGTGTTTTCACCCACTTTAGCTTTGTAAGAGAAATCGATCTCTTGATATGTTCCAGCACCACTACCTGAACCTGGGTACATTACTGCTGCCGGAGCCGCTGCACCTAGATCAGAATTGATGTAAGCAAGACCAAATTTACCACCAAGTGCTTTCATGCCAACAGCAAGCTTGTATGTATCAGAATCAAGAGCAATTGTATCTTGGTCAAGAATTGACTGAGTGTAAAGTGGTGTTTTAACAGATGTACCGAAGTTAGCTATTTTAACAGCACCATCATCAACAGATGTATATGCAGCAAAAAGATCGAACATACCTAGGTTACCAGCAAGTTTAACACCCCATGCAGTTGTGTCATCTAAACCATCTGGAGATATTTGACCACCTTGAACACCGGCTGTGAACATATCAGCTGCGTATGTAGCATCTCCCCATAGTACGTTTGTATCACCAGCACCAGCAAGACCAAGACCAAGGCTATCACTAATCCATTGTGTATGGTTTGCACCATAGTACCATGAACCAGTTAAAGTCAAGTTAGAGATTGACTTGTTTTGAAGTGTTAACATATGTACACCATCATCGTTGATCTTAGTAAAATCATCTAAATTTCCATATCCACCTTGGAATAACATCCATGGGTGAAGAGCAGTAGCAGGAAGAGCAGTCACTATAGGATTACTTC
>NZ_JBATIY010000068.1:0-2433 GCF_049668085.1 Sulfurovum sp.
GAGAAAGAGTTTGCACACCTCAAAAACTTCCCTCAAAAAATTGTGATAGATGGGGGAAATGGTGTTGCAGACACGGTCATAACAGATATATTTGATGCCTTGAATTTTAATTACACAGGTCTTTATCTTGAACCGGATGGTACTTTTCCCAACCACCATCCAGATCCATCTGTAGAAAAAAACCTTGTAGATATCAAAGCGGCTTTAGCTAAAGATGGAGACATCGCTTTTGCTTACGATGGAGATGCTGACCGTATCGCTGTACTCACACATAAATACAACATCAAAGGTGATCAAATGGCACTGCTCTATGCCATGAAGATGGAAAACCCTACGGTGATCGGTGAAGTTAAATGCTCACAGGTCATGTACGATGAACTTGAACGTCGTGGTGCAAAAGCCATCATGTATAAAACAGGTCATTCTAACTTAAAAGTAAAAATGAAAGAGACGAATGCTGATCTTGCCTGTGAAGTGAGTGGACATATCTTCTTTAAACATCGTTATTTTGGTTATGATGATGCCATCTATGCCACACTGAGAATGTTGGAACTGATCCATGACGGTATCGATCTAGATAAAGAGATCGACGCACTTCCAACTGTTTTTTCCACAGAAGAAATCAAAGTAGAGACCACAGAAGAAGAGAAGTTTGCCATCATTGATAAAGTCAAAGAACTTCTTCAAACCCCACCAGCAGACTTCCCTAAGATCCTAAATATCATCGATGTGGACGGTGTGCGTATCAATTTTGAAAAAGGATGGGGACTTGTCAGAGCAAGTAACACTACGCCTGTCCTTGTTACACGATTTGAATCAACCGATGAAGCACTGGCAAAAGAGTATAAGTTAAAGGTTAATGCACTTATCATACAGGCAAAGAGCTTACTATGATCAATAAACTTTATTTCACTTCACTAGATGAGCAGGTTCAGCAAAAAGCTTTTAGAGCTATTGAAGAGGAACAAAGAAGCATTGGTTATTATACACTACCAGATCAGGACATTACTCCTATATTATCCTATTGTGACTCGATTCCAGATATGATAGAAACTATTGCTGTCATAGGCATCGGTGGAAGTTCTTTAGGTGCCAAAGCAATCTATGAATTTGTCAAACCCCTAAACAACCTTTCAAGAAAACTTTACTTTTTTGAAAGTACAGATCCTATCAATATTACTACCCTGCTTTCAAAAATAGACCTTGAGAAAACCCATTTTCTTGTGATCTCAAAATCAGGTAACACGGTAGAGACATTTTCTATCTACAAATACATCTATTCTCTTCAAAATGATCCATCAGCGTATACTTTCATCACTGATCCTGATTCTCCACTTGAAAAGTATGCCAATGAGATCAACGCTTCTGTACTTCACCTTCCTGACAATGTAGGCGGAAGATTTTCTGTACTCTCCACTGTAGGTCTTGTCCCGTTAGCTTTATGCGATATAGACATACAAGCACTCTTAAATGGTGCTCAGACCATAAAACAAAGTTTTTTTAACGATGGATACCTGAAAGATACACTTCTAAAAAAAGCCGTCTTTTATGCAAAAAATCATGCTCAATTCCATATCAACTGTATCTTCGCCTATTCTGAAACACTCAAATATTTCTGTGAATGGTATGTGCAACTTTGGGGTGAAAGTTTAGGAAAACATCAAAGGAATAGTGCATTTCATGTAGGTCTTACTCCCATTGGTCTTATCGGCCCAAAAGATCAACACTCCTTTCTACAGCTTATCATGGAGGGTACCAGAGATAAATCGGTCACTTTCATTAAAATTGAAGATTTTCATGACAACATTACCATCTCGGATATCACTCTACCTCATTTAGAAACACTTGACATACTCAATGGTCTTCCTTTTTCCAAACTGATCAATATGCAGTGTGACTCGGTTATGGAAGCACTTGAAGTACAAGGAGATATTCCGCTTGACAGCATTACGATTCCCACAGTGAATGAACACTCCATAGGATCACTCATCTACTACTATGAGTTACTTACTTCGCTTGTAGGAGAACTCATCGATGTCAATACCTATGATCAACCTGGTGTTGAAGCAGGCAAGATCATTTTGAAGAAAAAGTTACGTGTATTAAAAAAATGACATCAATATGACATTAGAAGTCTATAATTCTTTTAATGTAGTTAAAGCTTATCAAAAAGCTTAAATAAGTTTAAAAATGTCCTTATTTTGGTAAAATTACATTAATAAAATAATAAATGAGTTAAAATATGATCAAAAAATGTTTATTCCCCGCAGCAGGCTATGGTACCAGATTCCTCCCAGCAACCAAAGCAACACCAAAAGAGATGCTTCCTGTCTTAACTAAACCACTTATCCAGTATGGAGTCGAAGAGGCAGTTGAAGCAGGTCTCTCTACCATGGCAGTGATCACAGGACGTGGTAAACGTGCCATAGAAGA
>NZ_JBATIY010000069.1:0-15407 GCF_049668085.1 Sulfurovum sp.
CTTTCTTATCAGCACCATATTTTTTCCATTATCACTTACCAACTCACAAACAAACTCTTTGCATAGCACCCTGAAAGTTTGAGCCGTAAAAAAGACTATATGTGTCGGGTCCTGATGGTAGTACCATTTTTGAAAAGTTTCTATGTCATTAGAGTGAAACTGTGTCTGTATTGCCAAATAACCTCCCTCTTCCAATCGATCCAATAGCGCCATGAATACTTCTTTTGGCTGATGTAAATGTTCAAACACTTCTGTGGACACGATCAGTTTGTACTTTTTATCCTGGTGTAATGTATCAGGATGATATATAGGGTCATAGTAATCACAAGGAATGCCTTCTTTTTCCAACATTTTAGCCAAAAGTGAACTTGCTCCACATCCAAAATCCAAAGCTGTTTTGGGTTTACCTATCAAAGGCATAATGAAGTCTAAAAAACGTTGAAAATAAGCTTTATATCCAGTATCCTCTTCATCATTTTCATGTAGGTTATAGCGCTCTTTTTGTAGCGAAAAGTCTTGAAAACACTCCGGTGACTTAAAAATGTATTCGCAATCAGGACAGTGATAATAAACAATATTCGTTTTCTTATCTACAAATGATTCTGTTGCTTGATCACAAATATGACATTTCATTTTCATCCTTGTTTATTCATAGTTATGTTACTATTTAATCTATTAATGCAAGGATTATTTTCAATGAAAAGAAGAGACTTTATAGCCGGCACAGCCATTGGAGCTACAGCTTTAGCACTGAATGGGTGCCACAGGGCTGAAGAGAAGAAAGAAGGCAGTTCTGCTCATATTAACAGAGGTAAAAAAGTCACACTCAAATTGGCTACTTCATGGCCTGCACACTTTCCTATTATGGGAACGGGTGTGGATGCTTTTGCCAAACGATGTTTTGAACTCAGTGGAGGTACACTTGAGATCAAAGTCTATGCTAAAAATATCCTTGTTCCTGCCCTACAGGTTTTTGACTCAACTTCCGCTGCACAGATAGATGCTTTTCACTCTGGAGTCTACTACTGGAAGGGTAAAAATCCTGCATTCTCCATCTTTGGAGGAATGCCTCTTGGTCTTACAAGTGAAGAGATGATCACATGGATGAAGTTTGGTGGTGGATATGAGCTATGGCGTGAGATGTACGGTAAATTTAACCTCTACCCCCTTATAGGTGGAACAACAGGACCACAGATGGGTGGCTGGTTCAAAAAAGAGATCAACTCCCTTGCTGATCTTAAAGGTCTTAAGATGCGTATCCCGGGTCTTGGCGGAGAGGTTATGAAAAAACTGGGAGTGAACCCTGTACTTTTACCTGCCGGAGAGATCTATACCTCACTTGAACGTGGTACCATAGATGCCACCGAGTGGGTAGGACCGGCACTTGACAGTATGATGGGTTTCTCAAAAGCAGCACCATACTACTACACAGGTTGGCATGAACCTGGTTCAATTTTGGAAATAACCTTTAATAAAGCCAGATGGGAAAAGCTAAGCAGTGAGCATCAAGCTATCCTTACCGCAGCCAGTGAAGAGATGACAGCAAATATGCTTCAGGAGTTTAGATACAAAAATGCTAAAGCACTTCAAGAGTTGCCAGAGAGTGTACAAATAAGAACATTCCCAAAAGATATGATGGATGCAGCCAAAATAGCACTGGCCGAAGTGTTAGATACTGAGAGTGCTAATAGTGAGGATTTTAAACGTGTATTAAAAAGTTATCAGGACTTTGTGAAGCTCAATAAGCCTTGGGACGATATCAGTACCAAGAACTTTTTAGATATCAGAGGGTAACCCTCTAATTTACTTATGCATCCCAAAATGGAAGTAAAAACTCTATTTGTGCATCATTTAATATCTTCATACTATTTTTAAGACATTTGAGTTGTACCTTTGTCGCTTCTACTTTGAGTTTGGCAACTGCTTCAAGTTTAGGATAGGTTTCTTCAAGTGCTTCACCATCTACCATAGTTTCTATGATCTCGGCTTCCAAAGCTTGTACTTTTTGTTTGATTTCTTTTATTGCGCTCAAAGTCTCATGCCTTACAACCAAAAGTTGCTCTTTCTGATCATCCGTCAGTCCCAGCGCTGCCTTATCCCAATTATTCAAAAGTAATTTGGTCAAATGTGGTAACTCTTCACTGTTTAAAAGAAAAGGTGAATTAATTAAAGCATTCATCTTATCATTTTTTTGTATCTCTTTTATCATCGCCTCGAACTCTGAACTTGGATAGTTAGCTATCATGTGGTCTGCGATAGTCTCTAGATCCAGTTTTGAGACTTTACCTTTAAGTGAAGGCATGACACCAAAATTTTGTACTTTGTTGGATTCACATACGGACTTGGACGCTTTTGGATAGAGTACATAATCAACGATGAAGTCTTTGATCTCTTTTTTATCCTGCATGACCAAATTAATGTGAAACATCACCGCATCCATAGGTGGTGCTTTCATATCAGGAATCATGTCCGGTGTAGGTGTCGTTAATATATGGCAGCTTGCACAGTTCGTTTTTGTAAGTTCCACACCCGTTGCAGCAAACATCATCGTACTTGTTAGAGATAGTAACAGTAGCGTCTTTTTAAAATTTGTCATAAATACTTCTTTCTTCAATAACTTTATAAACAGTATAACACAGCAGTGTTAATCATATGTGAACTCTAATACTTCTTATTTGTATATTCTAGTAGATCTTTTTCACTCAGATCAGCCATAAGACCGGTCAAGTTTCGAAGAGAAAAAAGTTGTAGCTTTTCACCTTTTTCTTTTTTAAGTTCAGATGAGAATTTATTTTTAGAAAAGATGATGAAGGTATTTACATCAAGTTCAGCCTGAGCACATTTTTCTTTTAGTTTTGTGAGTTCACTTTTATTGGCTTTTGACTTGGAGTACTTTGTCGCGCCTGCTATCATTTCACCAGACTTTCTTTTGATCAAGATGTCTATCTCAACATTTTTGTCCCAATACCCACCTATACCAACGATGGGATCACCTTCAAATGCATCTTTAAAACCTTTTTTGAGCATTTCTAAAACCAATTGGTCGTAGATAAGATCAGAAAAACCTGATTTCATATGAGACCAGTGTGCTTTCATTTCCGTATAATCACCCTCTTTTATCCCCTTGTAGTAAGGAGAAATGGCAGAAAACCAAAAACGCATAAAAGGTTGTATAAACAGTAATTTATCAGAGTTACCCTCTTCTTCTTTCATAGGTCTTTCTACAGATTTATCAAACATCAAAAGGTCACTTTTAATGAGCCAATCTATAGCCTCTTCCCCTTCTTCTCTCTTTACATTCGCTTTTTTAAATGCAGAATGTTCTCGTCGATCACCAGAAGCGATGGCAGAAAGAAGCGCATGATAAATCGGTTTACTCTTAGTAGTATGCGCTATGTCACCGTGTATATATCTATAGTTACTAAGTACTTTTTCTTCTATCAATTCATCGATAGATCTAGAAAGATCAACATTCCATCCCATACCGCCAAATACGGTAAAGTATTCTACAGCCTGTTCAAAGTCTGTGACATTGTTCTGCACACAAAAAGAGCGGAATTGTTGTAAAAGAGTAGGATGGTTTGTTGGGTTTTTAGACATAAATGTGCCCTTAGATTTAATTTATAGATTATATCTAAGATGGTATTATAAAGCTAACAATCACATCAGCAATTTGTAAACTATCATAAGGAAAACCAATGGATCAAGAAGAGTTATTAAACCTTTATCTCGAAAAGTTACGCATATTATGCAATGAAAAGCTTGAAGAGAAGGAAATAAGTGTTATGGAAGCATTAAAAGAGTCAATTATTTACCTTGAAGGTGAGATGCAAGGATACTAGGTTTTATTCTTGCAACTATCATATTTCCAACTTACGCATAAAGTTCTCTGCGATGTCTGCACTTTTTGTTTTAAAGAATTCGCCTATTTTCTCTGTATAGGTTTTATCTACTGCATCATAAAAAAGACTAAGCCATTGCTTGAAGGCTTCCCTGCTTATACCTTCTATCTCAAAGTGTGGAGCCAAAGGATGCCCCGTATATGCTTCATCACCCAAAATTGTAAATGCCCAAAACTGACTTAGTAATACTAAGTGCTCTTCCCACTTACCACTAGAAATATCTGAACCAAGCTTCTCTATAAAAAATGGTCCTACAATTTTATCTTCTAAAACACTAGGATAAAATGTTCTTACCAATCTTTCTATATTTTCATCATTAATGGTATTTTCTAATTCTATTGTCATATTACTTGCCCTTGTTTATTGTAAGCTAATGTAGCATACTCACTCTTAGAGTCACCAACTATGCCCATTATGATTTTTATCCGAACATACTTCTTGTTGTCAATAACGTTGCAAGACCTACCATCATGAAAATACTAAAAAACTTCATATAGAATTTGTTATTGATCATTGTAGAGATTATAGTTCCAACAAGTACTGCAATGGCCCATAATCCAAAAAGTACAGCCATCAACATCACTACATTTTGAGGAACCTCCATAGGCTTTTCATCAGGAAGAACAAAAGTCTGAAGTCCAACAGTGACTAACCAGATATAAAGTACTGTGGAGAAAAAGGCAGTCCAAAATAAAAGTTGAATTTTACCGCTTCGTATCAACATATAGTTATTCCTTTAGTACTTTTTGTTGGTATACACCAACAAATCATCTTCACTCAAATCATCTAATAACGAAGAGAGATGAGTATGAGATAAAAGTGTTATCTCTGGATCTTTTATCTGCTCAAACTCAGAAGAAAATCCGTTTTTAGAAAAGAGAACATAATCAGCTATGTCCAGTTCTGCTTTTCTACACTTCTCTTTTAGGGAGCTCAGCATATTTATTTTTGCTGCATCTTTAGAGTATTTACATTCACCTGCTAACATCTTTCCAGATTTTCTTTTGGCAAGTATCTCTATTTGCACATGTTTGTCATAATATGAACCTATAGAAACTGTAGAGTCATCTGCAAACTTTGTGGCAAAACTTTTCTTTACGAGTTCTAATACTAACTGATTGCTCAGTAAAATAGAGAAATTACCTCTTAACTGGTTCCACTTTTCGTCAAATTCACTAAAGTCCCCCTCAGTGATACTTTTATAATAAGGAGAGATAGTAGCAAACCAAAAACGCATAAAAGGCAACTCAAAGAACACTCTGTCTGATTTACCATCAGAACTTTTTAGAGGCTTTTCTACTGAGGTATCAAATTTCAACAGACTTTTTATCTCCAGATAGTCCATAGCCTCTTCACCTTTGTCTCTACCTACTCTGCCTTTTTTAAACACCGCATCTTCATGGTTCACACCCAACGCTATAATAGACAACAACATATGATACAAACCATTACCATGTGTAAATCGTGTAATGCCATCATGGATGGGCTCATAGTTACCTAATATTTTTTCTTTTATCAGTGTATCTACACTTTTTGATGTATCTATATCCCATCCCGTACCACCAAATACTGTAAAATACTCTAAAGCTATATCAAAATTTTTGATATTATTCTGATAGGCAAAAGAGCGAAAATGTTGTAAGAGTGTTGGACGTTTTGACATTGGTTAGCCTTGTTTAAGATATGTAATTATATCTTAAAGTTAGTCCCGATTCTTATGTCTTCATCATAATACTCCAAGCAATACATATACTACAGTGTAATTGTCTAGAATTACTGATTATAATAATAAATAATACTTTTTCATTAAGCAAATATATGTATAATGTTTCCATATCAAAAGGAGTAATACATGTTAAAAAAAATAATCTTAGCAACAACAGTAACAATTGGTTTGACAAGTAGTGCCATGGCAACAGAGTTCATGGATCAAACTTGGGCAAAAGATATGTGTAATGCATGGAATAAAAGTTCTACCCTCACATCGGGGCTTGCAGAGTGGTCTACAAATAATAAAGACCGAGGATATAAACTTATCCAAATATACCGAACACAATGTGACTCAAAAAGTAAAATACAACTCAATATTGCCAACAAAGATGGTAAAGCAATGTGTGTATATGGTGGAAAACCTGATGGTAAAAAAGTAGACACTGATGTTGATTACATCATGAATGCCAGTGATGAAGACTGGACATGTATGGGAAAAGGATCGTTTGGATGTGGTGCGATGGGTGCCATGATGTCAGGAAAATTAAAATTCACAGGTCCTAAAGGTGAAGCAATGACAGTCATGGGTCCTTTTGGAGCATTCCTTGAACTTACGGGTTCTGTTGCGGGGACTAAAAGTGAGACCTGTCCTCAATAAAAGGCTCGAAACTTCTTCAACACTCTCTCATTACGATGTTTTCCGCCGTAATGAGAGAAAATAAACAAGTGTTACCCTCTCTACTATCACTAATAGATGAATATCTAGATATTTTAAATCTTACAGACTATTCAACAAATCTTCATACCTGTCAAACCCTTTTTATTTTTAATTCTCTTCTTCAAACCCCTCTGGTAACTCCAATGCATCAATATGTCCAAGCGCTCCAGAACCAGCAATCCCCTGCAATGAACCGTACATTTCAGTCGTATTCTGCAACACACCGTCTATAAGTTTTTGACGGCGTTTCCAGCTTGCCATGAGGGAGCGGCGTTCTTTGTCTAGTTCTGTTTGCATGGTCATGAAGCCGTCTACTATGGATTTCATCTGCATACCAAACTCATTACCTGTCAGGTAGTTGTAGAGTAGTGCCATTTTATCACCTCTGTTTTCCTCTTTTTGTACCGTTTTATGTACTCGTATGAGGCTTTCACGTAGAAGTGAGACAGAACCCTTGAACTCATCAAGACTACATACCCAAATGCCATCTACAAAGCCCATTCTGTCCATACCATTAGGATAGACAGACGTCACAAGTACTCCCAGGTCTGCATTAACTTTAAGCATGTCTTGTTTAAGCTTAGTGACCCAACCATCAGACCATGCCTTAGTATTTTTACTCTCATAACAGATGACTCCACAGTTTTGTAACTCTCTTGTGTGGATGGTCTGTACACAATCTGCACCAAATGCACCTTTTTTAACCTCTCCGATGCTATCAAATGGAAACTGTGAACTTAGCCAAGACTCAAGGACAAGTTCGAGTGCTTCACCTTGAATTTGCATAGACCCCTGCTCTGATTTTCTTTTGGCATCTTCTATACTTTTGGCCATTTGTGCTATCTTCTCATCTTTTGCTTTGAGTTCAAGTTCGGTGGCTTCTCGTATCTCTTTGAGTGTTTGTTCTTTCATCTCGTTCGCTTGTTTTAGAAGCTTCTCTTTTTCTAGTTTGAGTTCCTCACTTAAAGCCTTTTGAGCCTCTACTTTTGCTGCAGAGGCGATCTCATCTTTTTCTCTTTTGAGTTTTTCTATCTCTATTTTCGAGTTATTAAGTTCTTTGACTTGTTCTGATTTTTCATTCAACTCTTTTTGAAGCAATGCAACAGATTCACTCTGCTCTTCAACCAACTCTTTTTTAAGTTCATCATGCACTTTTTGTCTCTCTACCTTGAGTTGTTCGCGTGTAGCCCGTTTCAACTCCTCGTCAAACTTCTCTTTTTCTTCTTTAAGGGCATCTTCTTTAAGCTTGAGCGTATCTAGGTGAGTCTTGTACTCTTTACGCTTTGATTCAATTTCATCTTGCAGTTTCTTTTGGTCTTGGAGATGTTGCTGTTTAAATTTCTCTTCTATCTGATGATAAAATATTTCATCGATATCTATATGGGTTCCGCAGTTAGGGCATTTTATAGTGTTTTGAGTGGACATGATACTTCCTAAATTCTAAGTAGTATAATCATATCAGAAAAGTATCTAGAGTAGTATAAATATGTCATATTGACATGTTTTTTACACTTCTTTTAAACTCAAGCCCACCTTGTTTTTCTCCATATCTATACTTATGACCTCAACACGAGGTAAATACTGATTAACACTCAACACTTCAAGTGGGTGAGCGATGCGTTTTTGGCTCATTTGGGAGATATGTATCATCCCGTCATTTTTAAGTCCTATGTCAACAAAAGCACCAAAGTCTGCTATGTTACGTACTATACCAGAGACAATGCTACCCTCACGTAATGTAGAGATGTCAGTCATACCTTGCTTAAACGGAATAGCAGGCAGGTCTTCACGTGGGTCAAATCCTGGTTTTGCCAACTCTTTGATGATGTCTTGTAGGGTGATCTCACCTACAACTAAGTCTTTGGCTATACTTTTTATGTCACTCACATCATCATACTTTTCTAAGGCTTTGGCTACTGCATAACTCTCCGGATGTATACCTGTATTATCAAAGACACTTTTACCCCCACGTATACGCATAAATCCAGCTGCTTGTTCATATGCTTTAGCGCCTAAACCTTTTACCTTTAACAAAGCCTTCTTTGAATCAAAGATACCCACACTCTCACGATGTTTGACAATATTCTCTGCGACAGTGCTACCCACACCTGCTACATTTGAAAGTAGAGAAGCAGATGCAGAGTTTACATCTACACCTACTGCGTTTACCAAACGTTCCACATTTTCATGAAGTTTACGCTCTAGCAACTTTTGGTCAACATCATGCTGATACTGTCCTATGCCTAAGCTTTTAGGGTCTATCTTGACCAGTGTTGCCATAGGATCACGCAAGCGACCAGCGATGGATATGGCACCACGTATGGTTACATCCAAGTTCGGGTACTCCTTAGCAGCTATAGATGATGCAGAGTAGACAGATGCGCCTGCTTCAGAGACTACAGTATAAGGAAGTGTAAGTCCATCAGCATTAAGTTTTGCAAAAAATTCTTGCGTTTCATTAGAAGCAGTACCATTACCTATGGCAACCCCTTGGATATTATACTTTTTAACGAGTTTAGCAACGACATCACGGGATTTTTCATACTCGTCACGTGGAGGTACTGGGTAGATAACTGCATGGTCTAAGTAGGTGCCATTTTCATCTATAACAGCTAGTTTACAACCAGTACGATAGGCAGGGTCTGCACCTAGAAGTACTTTACCTACTACAGGCGGACTCATGAAGAGTTGCGTTAAATTCTTACCAAATACTTCTATAGCAGAGGCATCTGCTTTTTCCTTGAGTAGTCCAAATACCTCACGTTCTATAGAGGGATAGAGCAAACGTTTAAAACCATCTTTGTAGGCGTCAAATAACAAAGTTTTAGAACTTCCCATATACTCTTTTAGTTTATAGCGTTTAAGCGTATCGAGATAACGTTCTGTATCTATCGTTAGTTTAACAGAGAGTTCTTTCTCTTTTTCTCCTCTTTTGATAGCCAAGTAACGGTGTGAAGGAATATAGGCTATCTTTTCACTATGAGATTTATAGTTTTTAAAGCTTCCATTTCCTTGAAAGGTTTTAGTGCCTTTCACTTCTATACTACCATGACGTTGTACCATGTCACGTAACACTTCACGCTCTTTGGGCATCTCAGCATAACGCTCTGCGACGATGTCTTGAGCCCCTTTAAGTGCCTGTGCGACATCTTTAACCTCACCACGGACAAAACGCTTGGCTTCACCCATAAAAGACTCTTTACTCAGCTTGGCTGACTGCAGGGTATTTGCAAGTGGTTCTAAACCTTGTTTTATGGCTGTGGCTGCCCTGGTGTTTTTCTTCTCTTTATAAGGTCTGTAGATGTCTTCTAAGGCTGTCATAGTTGGAGCAGCATCTATCTCAGACTCTAGCTTTGCATTAAGCTGTTCACGCTCTTTAAGGATGTGGAGTATCTCTTCTTTACGTTCTAAGAGTCTCATCGCACTCAGATACACGTCGTTAAAAAGACGTAACTGCTCATCATCAGCCCCACCTGTAAGCTCCTTACGGTAACGAGCTATGAAAGGAATGGTGTCTCCTTTATCCAGGAGTATTAAAATGTTTTGTATTTGTTTTTCATTGAGGGTTGTTTTACTTGCTAGTAGCGCTGTAAGCTTTTGCATAGATAAAGTTCCATATTTTTATAGAAGTTTACCTATATTCATCTAAAATATACTGTGACTCTTTTACTTCTTATCGATATTATCCACAGCTTTATCAATCTCAGCTAAAAAGCTTTCTATTTTCTTTCCCATATCTTCAACAAAACTTTTGGTTTTTCCCAGATCAATGTTGATATTTTCTTTGTCTACCTTGATGCCAACATTTTTAGCCATATCTACTTTACCCTCAGAGATATCCTTCTGGATATTTTGAGCCGTATCGTCAAATGTTTGCTTTATTGTATTAAGAAAGTTTCTTGTTTGATTGAGATCTATGTTGATTTTATTATCGCTTATGTCTATGCCAAGTTTTGAGGAGAGGTCTTTGTCTTGTTCTGCCATAGTAGTTCCTTTAGTTAAGTGGAACTATTATAACAAAAAAGAGAAAAGATTATAAAAAAGCGAGTAACGAAGCTGTGACCGCAACATTGAGAGACTCCACATCACGCTGCATAGGTATGGCTATACTTTTATCACATAGATCTTCTACAGCTTTGCTTACACCTTCACTCTCGTTACCCAGAACAAAGATAGTCTTGTTACCATAGCTTTGATCTTTGTAACTCTTTGAAGCGTGTGATGAGAGCGTATAAAGATCTGCACCCTCATCTTGAAAAGACCTGAGTGTTTTTGTTAGATTGGTTGTTTTAATGATAGGCATTTTAAAAAGTGTACCTGCACTTGCCTTTATGACCAGTGGAGATATCTGCGCTGCACCTTTCGTAGGAAGCAAGATGGCATCTACGTTACCAGCTGCACAAGAACGAATGATCATTCCCAAGTTCTGTGGGTTGGTCACACCATCAAGTGCAATGATACGATACGCTTTATGTGCCTCCATAAAACTAGACTCATCACCAAAGTGTTCAAGTACGATGTCAAGTGCTACACCTTGATCTTGCTTGGCATTTTTAGAGATACGGGAGAGGGATTGTTTATCATGATAGGCCACTTCTATGTCTCTTTTTTTAGCGATGTCTTTCATCTGTTCAAGGACATCAGCATCTTTGTTAGACTTAGAAAGATGAAGTTTATGTATAGTAACAGCCTTATCCTCAAGCGCTTCCATTACGGCATTACGCCCGTAAATGGTAAGTACTTTATCGAAGAAAGCTTTTTTAGCTAGATACTCAGGAGAATCATTTTTATGCGTGTTTGGCACTTATTTTTCGCCATTCCACGCTATCTTAGGTTTTCCATTCTCATCAAACTCAACAGCAGGCATACCCATGATGTTAAATCCGGCATCCACATAATGGATCTCACCAGTTACACCTGAACTTAAGTCTGAAAGCAGATACATACCTGAGTTTCCTACTTGTGCAATGGTTACGTTCTCTTTCATAGGAGAATGCGCTTGATTCCACTTGAGCATAAATCCAAAATCACCTATACCTGCAGCTGCCAATGTTTTAATAGGTCCAGCTGAAATAGCATTCACACGGATACCGTCTTTACCAAGATCTTCTGCCAAATACTTCGTAGTCATTTCTAATGCTGCTTTAGCCACACCCATAAGGTTATAGTTAGGGATGTACTTCACACCACCATAGTAGCTCAGTGTCAACACTGAAGAAGTACTGGAAAGAATAGGTTTTAGCTCACGCACGATCTCTATGAGTGAATAGACAGAAATGTCCATTGCTATATCAAATGCTTCTTTAGAAATGTCATAAAAACGACCACTTAAACCTTCTTTAGGGGCAAAAGCGATGGAGTGCACGATAAAATCTATCTCACCCATATCTTTTTCTAGAGATTCTTTCAGTGCTTTGATCTCTTCTGGTTTACTTACATCACAAGGATAAAGTTTTGCTCCACACCCTAGATCTTCTGCGATAGGAGCCAATTTTTGCTCAAATCTTTCATTTAAAAAAGTAATAGCCATCTCAGCACCCTGCTCTTGACATGCTTTTGCGATACCGTATGCGATAGACTTTTTGTTGGCGATGCCTAAAATAACACCTTTTTTGCCCTTCATAACCATATATGTGCTCCTGAAAATTAATTCTCATATTTTACCATTATTGCGTTAAAATGTACATCTATTCTTTAAGAAACTAAGGCTATGAATGAAAAAAATACTTATTATCAGTACAGGTGGCACATTTAATAAGGTATACGACCCAATAAAAGGTGAATTTTCTATAGATGAAGCGTCTCATGCTCTAGAGCAGATAGCATCCAAATGGCTTTGTGAATTTAAAATTGTTAACATCATAGGTAAAGACAGTCTTGATATGACCAATCATGACAGGTTGGAACTATTGGCCACTATCAGTCACTCTGATCACCATGCTATACTTATCGTACACGGCACAGATACAATGGATGTTACGGCTGAGTATCTGGCTGATGCAGATCTGGAAAAATGTATTGTACTTACTGGAGCTATGGTTCCATACAGTATAGACCCTGTAGAAGCTACTGCAAATCTATCTTCAGCTTATGGGTACATCAATGCTTTGGGACAAGAAGGTATTTATATCGCTATGAACGGTGTAATGGGACCTTATGAAAAGGTAAAAAAAGACAGAACCAAAGGCAGATTCACCCTTTAGTTATGAAAAGCTACTTATGATTATCTACTGTTGGGGGGATAATCTCTCCTGAAGCCTGCATACTTAATGCTTCAGGGTATTTTTTATAGTGTGTTCGTACTGCTTTAGCTAAAGCTTTTTTAGTATTTACCTCTACAGGTGTGGGTGTTTTATTTGGTAAGGCTTTAAGCAATGCTTTTACTAAAAGATCTTGAGGTTCAGGCATTTTTTCTACCCATGTAGTTAGGATGTCTCTGTTAACATGGGAAGGTATGGAACCCATGATACCTACATCATTCTGATCATGTACAAGTAAGCCGGATGTTGTACCTCTATCCAATGTAAGGACCTGAAAAAGATAGAGTGTATGGTAAGCCAGCTGCTCTTCTTTATCTTCTTGTGTAAATGTAGGAAATTCAGCCAATTTTTCCGAAATAATAGCAATATATTTATCTATCACCCTCTCACCTACATTCTGGACAAACGCTTTATCCGCTTCAAAGTCCCCACTGTTATACCCTTCAAGATAATAGTGACTTACCCCGCGATGCCTTCGCAGTACAGGAATATAAAAATATCTTTCACCTTGTGCAGCACCCTCTTCATAAAGTGCTCCGGTAACCTTTTCAAGCATTTTTGAAAAATTCTTTTTATCCTCAGTAGATTCACTGATGATCGAAGGATTTAGATCTGCCATCACACGCCAATACCCTTCTCCATCTCTCATCTGTGTCCAAGAGATATGCATATGCATGGAAGGTGCATGCGGATTGCGAGGGTGGATGATAGTTGAAATAGCTGTAGCCGAACCTAATTTTTTCTTTTTGTCATCATCATAATGTACCTGAGAGAAATTTACAGAACCTCTATCAAACACCACAGAATCTCTGGCTTCATAACGTACACCACCACCATGTTTTCCTCCGTCACGTCCCCATGAAACTGCTTCACATGACTTCCCTTCTCCAAACTTCAAAGAAATCGAGTTTAATTTTGATACAAAATAGGCCTGTAAACCGCTTACAAGGATACTTGCTTCTTTGGCTTGTGGTGACTTTGCAGGGATTATCATGATAGATGACCTTTGTTTTTATGGCATTATATCATAGTAATTTTTATTTCATTTCGCTACAATAAGCCCATTAATAAATTACAATAAAGAGGAACAATGAAACGACATTTTATCCTGGTAGCATTTGTTGCATTAGGGCTCTCTGGATGTACAAGCTCTATAGACCACCTTATAGAACCAAATAAATCTAGCCAACCTAGTAAAACAGCACAATCAACACCTATGGAGGACAACTATGAAACGCCTTCTCCCGAAAAACAAACAGCCTATGAGAAGAAAATGAGAAAGATCGCTTCAGGGATCAAAGATGACCCTAATTATCAGAGACTTGAACTTGATACACCTGAAAAAAAAGAGTGGTTTAAAACTTTGACTTACAGACTGTGGGACAGACAGATCACACGATATCAGTTTGTCTCTGAAGGGTTAAAAAGATACCCTGATCATGGATATGAATTTAATTTTATTGTCAGAGGGTTTACCTTTAACTAGTCCACATTAAGCATAAGGAATCGGGTCTTTACATCCCGCTTCTTTAAACCCTTTCAATCTCAATCTACAACTATCACACACACCACAAGCTGAGCCTTCAGATTTATAACAGCTCCACGTATCTTGCAGCGCTACACCCAGTTCTAAAGACTTCTGTACGATCTGACTTTTTTTCAAAGAAACCAATGGCATTTTGATCTCAAGGCTAGTTTCATCTTTTGTACCAAGGTTAATGGCTTTTTGCATCTGTTCTATATAACGTTCGCGACAGTCAGGATACCCTGAACTGTCTTCTTCCACCACTCCGATAAAAAGTGCTTCAGCCCGATGTTTTTCAGCAACCGCAGCAGCGATAGAGAGGAAAATACCGTTTCTAAAAGGCACATAAGTGACTGGCACACCCTCTTCTATACCGCCTGTAGGTACATCGATGCTTTCATCTGTTAATGCAGATGCACCTATCTGTTCAAAAAAAGGCAGGTCGATCTCATATTTTTCACTTGCTTTAATAGCAGATGCTATCTTACGGAAACATTCCAGCTCTTTAGTTTGGGTACGCTGTCCATAATTAAAATGCAAGGCGATAATTTCATATCCATCAAGCTGGGCTATCTTAGCACTCAAGGCACTATCCATACCACCGGAAATAATACATACAGCTCGTTTTGACATACTCTTCTCCTTTTCACAGAGCAAAGCCCTGTGATAATTGACCGAAGGAAATGCCCTTGGTGCCTCTCACTAAAGCTCACTTAACAGTTCGGTTAATATCATTTTAATATCACCATACTACTTTTTACTGCCATTTTACCAAGATTTGGGTAAACTTCAGCATGATAGATTTAGATAATCAAACAACATTGGCAGTAGATCTGGAAGCACTCGAAAAGATCGCAGAATCGCTCTCTACTCAAGAAGTAGAGCTTATTATCACTGATGATGAGACTATGCGTGAGCTCAATGCTGAATATAGAGATATCGACAGTATTACAGATGTACTCTCGTTTCCCATGGAAGCTCCTTTCACTGAGCAGCCTATCTTTGATATTCCCTTAGGGTCGATCATCATAGCTGAGTCATTTGTAAAAGAGAAAGCAGCAGAACATGGACACACTATGCAAGATGAACTCTCACTGTTATTTATTCATGGCATGCTTCATCTGCTAGGCTTCGACCATGAAAACGATGACGGTGAAATGAGAGCAAGAGAAAAAGAGCTCATAGAACAGTTTGATCTGCCAAAAAGTCTAATTGTAAGAACAGAGGAGTATTAATTTTGGATTTTCTTATTTTCGTCATTGCCATGGGTGTATTGATCTGGGGTGCTGACC
>NZ_JBATIY010000070.1:0-3602 GCF_049668085.1 Sulfurovum sp.
CCAATGCCATTAAGTAGATCTTTTTCATTTTGTATCCTTTTGTCTTTATTTGGATATTATGACTTTTGGTAGTACATATAAAGGGTCAAGACTCGCTGGTTCTGGCCAGTAAAGTCTGGCTTGTAGAGAGAATTTTCCATCATATGCCGGCAACCAGTTTGAGACCTTGTCTGCCGAAGGTTTCTCTTTTTGAATATAGATATCTAAAGAGCCGTCTTCATTATATTTAAGACCTTCCGTAGCACTACTAATGACATAACGCTTGATAGAATTTTCTGTAAAAAGTTGTTCTGGCAATTTATACATAGAAAAAGACCAAAACGCTTTTACTGGTGGAAGTCTATCTTTAGAAAAATGAAGTGTATAGTTATGTTTAGAACCATCAAGTGCATCACCATTTTCATCTATCGTTGTATCTGGGTAAAAAGCCTCCTCAATACTGTTTCCATATAGTCCAAAGTACGCAGCTGCTGCACGGGTTAGAAATTTACCTTCCATCTCTTTTGGAGAACCAAATGCTCCTGAAACTTGCATCCATCCATCTTTTACTACACCCAAATTTTTAACTTCTGCTTCTATCTCTACCATCGCTTCATCAATAGCATCTTGCATGACTTTTTTCGTCTCAGGGTCAATGCTGTTTACATCAAATGCTACATCCGCACCAATACCAATTTTTGAAAATCTTTTTAAAAGTGCGCTCTCGCTTGGATTTGGTTTAACTAGCCCAAGGAAAAAGTTAAGATAAGTAATAAACTCAACCGATCTGATTTTTTCATCAGAATAGACTGGAAAATCTAATGGAGATGCCGCTTTAGGAGCTGGTGTTCCCATGTATTGACTTAGAGTCTCTACCTTATATTCACTCATAATTTTCTTGGCATTTTTAGCATCATCTGTAGAGTAGACTTGTGTGCGTGCTAAAGCCAAAAGAATGTTAGAATCTGTTTGTATGACCTTAGTTATCCCTTTAGGCTTTTTTCCACTCCAGTTAGGCCCTGCGATGAGATATTTACCAGCTTTAAAGCCTGTTTCACGTGTACCTATATAACCTATATTATGTGTAAATAGGTCTATAAGTTGCCATGAGTAGTAACGCTTATCAGAAATGGCTGGAACACTTAAAATCATTGGTTCTGCTCGTAAATCGAATATTGCATTTGAATAAAAGGTATCATTATTTGGACGAACCATTGTTGTATATTCTGGACCAAGCAGAACCGCATTATGTGTTAGCTCATTAAAAGGTGTCTCATATACAGGGGAGTCTTTCCAAACCTTTAGAACATAGATCATCTTATAGTTGTCCATCATCGGATAGGTATATATGAACGCTTCTTTGGTAATATTTTTAACTTCTTCTTTGCTCAGGGTTGTTGCACTCAGGGGTTGAATACTTAAAGCCACCAATATGGAGACAAATAGTAGATTTAATTTTTTCATTTTTATCTCTCTTTTTTTCATTTTGTATCCTTTATATTAATATATCTATATAATATTGTAGTATCTTGGAAAATACTTGTCTAGCCATTTTCCGTAAATTTCAGTATACTTAAACAAAAATTATTTATGATTATCAAACAAAAAGGATTATTTTGCCAGATATACATAAATTAAAATTCCAGCCAGGCTTGATTGTTAATCAGGAGTTTTTTGATTATCCTGCTATGCAAGAAAGTGCGAAAAACTGGCTTTTTCTATCAAGATATAGATTTGGCACTGGAACATTTTATGGTCGCCATGACGGTGTACAATTAAGCAATCTACAGTTTGGACATGCAGTTAGACATGAGGGAATGATGTTTTCAGGCCTTTCACCAAGTGATTGTTTAACCATCGTCATTTTGCAAAAAAGTGCCGGTTGTGTATGTTTCAACGACCTTAAAATGGAGACTGGTGATATCATTATAATTGATGACTCACAACCTTATGACTTTAGCTCAAGTCATCCCACAATACTGGGAGTAATTAGTATCGCTAAAACGCTTATTGCAACAGAAATCCCCTGGATACTTGACACTACAGACAAAATATTCAAATACAAGAATAACATACTCTCTGATACAGTTGAAAATGAATGGAGACGTGTTTTAGAAGAACCTAATTTATTTAACAATACTGATGAAATTAAAGAAATGGAAGGCAGAATTATAAAAGCCATCAAGTGTTCTTTTGAGGGACAAACAGGAGAAGCGTGCCATCTCACAGAAGGAGAAAAGACTGCGCTTGAAGTCAGGTCTTTTCTCCTTAATTCTTTAGAAGAAACTATGTCTATACAAAGTATTGCTAAGCAGTTCAATCTATCAGAAAAAACTCTGCTAAACAGCTTCAGATCTCTTTTTGGAATAACACCTAAACGCTTTATGCAGATACTAAAGCTAAATAAAGCGCATGAGGATCTATGTCATGCAGATGCATTAAAGACAAATGTTTCTAACATTGCAATAAAATGGGGATTTTGTAATTTTGGGAGGTTTTCAAAAGACTATAAGGCACTCTTTCTAGTACTACCATCAGAGACATTAAACTCAACTCAAGCAACATTATAGATTTAACCAAACTTTCAAAACCTTATAATCTAACATATTTTATAAGGTTATCTGCTGTAGCGACGTTTTCGGACCATAAATCTCACCTCTTCAATAGAAAACCTTATAAAATGTTCTATATAGGAGGTTTTATAATGAAAACTATTAAAGGAAAGATAAACTCCAAAGTGTTGATAGATTAATAATCTATTACGAACTATGGTATGATCTATAAAGACAATATTTTACAATGCGGAGAAGTGAGATGAACTTTGAACACTTGGATACCTATATACGTGCGAAACAAGGGGTGACTTCTGATTATCCTTTTGATGAGAAGGTTCGTGTCTATCGCATTGCTGAAAAAATGTTTGCTTTGACATCAGAAGATAGACCTATCTCTGTTAACCTCAAGTGTGACCCTATCTATGCCTTGGAGTTACGCTCTCTTTATGAAGGGGTCATTGCAGGGTATCATATGAATAAAAAGCATTGGAACACAGTAACAGTAGAAGATTCTGATGTAGATGATGAAACAGTGGAAGAATTGATAGACCACTCTTATGATCTTGTGTATGAAAAGTTGACAAAGAAACAAAAAGCATTACTAGGATAAACATGCATACTATAAGCATTCAGTATTTTCAATCACCTTTTGGAGAGATGATATTGGGTGCTTATGACAACAAACTCTGTATGGCTGACTGGAGATATAGAAAGACGAGGGAAAGTGTTGACAGAAGAGTTCAAAAGGGACTTAAAGCTATTTTCATAGAAGAAGAGAACGCTGTATTGCAACTAGCAAAAGAAGAGCTTGAAGCGTATTTTAAAGGTCTACGTAAAACATTTGATATTCCTTTGCTATTGGTAGGGACAGAGTTTCAAAAAAGTGTATGGCAAGGATTGACTCAAATTCCTTACGGTACTACGGCTTCATATAAAGAGTTATCTCAAAGTATAGACCATAAAACAGCAGTGAGAGCTGTGGCATCTGCTGTGGGTGCCAATGCGATTTCTATCTTCATCCCCTGTCATCGTATCATTGGATCTGATGGTTCTTTAACTGGCTATGCT
>NZ_JBATIY010000071.1:0-5272 GCF_049668085.1 Sulfurovum sp.
GTATTCATTGTATTATTTATTTTGGTTCTTACATATAAAAAGTATCCATTAACACCTCTGCTCTATACGCTTATCTTGATTCATATGATTATTTTGATGGTTGGTGGACATTATACATATGCGGAAGTACCACTTTTTGAATGGTTTAAAGAGATTTTTGAACATGATAGAAACAATTATGATAAAGTTGGCCATTTTGCACAGGGCTTTATTCCTGCAATACTAGCCAGGGAGATACTTATACGCAAGGAGATCATACAGAGTTCTAAAATATGGCTAAACTATATCATTCTGAGTATCATTTTGGCATTTTCTGCATTCTACGAACTTGTTGAATGGTGGGTAGCTCTTGCCGTAGGTGAAGATGCTGAAGCATTTCTTGGTACACAGGGATATGTCTGGGATACTCAGTCAGATATGGGATATGCACTCTTTGGAGGTCTCATGGCACTTTTACTTCTGTCTAGACTGCATAATAAACAGTTGACCAAGGGAGATAAGTGGGAATTGGATCCAGCATAATAATGAAGAAAACTTCATTAATAATTCACACTTCTTTTGTATAATATAACTACAAAACTTATATAACAAGGATTTAAATATGAAAAAAACATTATTGACAGTAGGTACATTGGCACTTTTAGCTTCACCATCACTATTTGCAGCAGGTGCAACAAAAACTCAAACAAATCTTACAACACAGCTTCAATCACAACAAAGGCTAAACAATGGTACTGGTGGCGGAAAAAAACAATACAAGCATCAGCACAAGTACCAGAATAAATACCAGGGGACTAATGGTCAAGGCCAAGGTAATATGTCTGGAAATGGACAAGGTAAAGGCCAAGGCAATATGTCTGGAAATGGACAAGGTAAAGGTCAAGGCAATATGTCCGGAAATGGACAAGGTAAGGGTCAAGGAAACATGTCAGGTAAAGGCCAAGGTGGTAATATGTCTGGTAAAGGACAAGGGAACAGAGGTGGAAATGGCGGCATGAGAGGTGGTAAAGGTGGAGGTGGTGGCGGAAAGCGATAAGTGAATTGCTTCCTCTACAAGCAGACAAACACCTTTCGAGAGTATTAAAAATAAATACTCTTGAAAAAAGTTAAATATATTCTTTATCTGCTTAGCATCAAGATGACAATAGAGAAGTTAAATATACCCATGAGCATCATCGCTATCACAAATGATTTTTCTTGGTTTTTCAAACTAGCAGCTATTATTTCCAGCACTCTTTTTTTCATTGTCACTCTCCTCCGTTTTTATCCCTTGATTGTAATATAACATAACAGATGTCATATTTCTGTCATATACTATATTTTTGTTGCAGTTAAAAAAATGTACTGTTTTCCGGTGATCGTGACACGAAACTTATGCTGTTGCAGATATTTTTTACAAAAGATGACATCGTTAAAAAGAAGTGACATTTCGCTCATGGCATAGTTGGGTGCTTTGGCTCCGTAGACCATCTCGCCCCCTATCCATCTGCTGTTTGGGAAACCTAAGATAATAGCAGCATTTTTTTCCAGATAATTTTGGACCAATGACATGAAAAAAGGCTTGAAGTTGATACTTGGGCTTTGAAGTGTGCCTATACTGATGAGCAGATCAAACCTTCCAAGGTTTAAACTATCTAAGTCATTGATGTCATGTACATGAAATGTGACGTTCTCTTGAGGAAAAATACTTTTTGCATAGTCTATAGCTGTTTTTGAATGATCAATCCCTATGAGATCTATATTGGCATAGGTCTTTTTATCTAAACTATTTTTAATAACCTGAAACTCATCTCCTGTGTTAATCCCGAGGTTTAAAATAGAAGTTCTTCTACTTAGTGTTACATTCTCTAGGGCTTGCTTGTAGTAGTATAGAAAGGCAGGTTCTTCCATCTTGTTTATTTGGAAAAATGGGGAGTCAACTCCATATTTCTCTTCCCTTGAAATATCTGTATCAATATGAAATGATTCATTTTTTTGCAACTTCTCAAACCTTAGCGTCACACAAGGATAAGCTGCTTCTTTGGGTCTGAACATCTTGCACATAAGCAATTCTGAAAGATCTGTCCATGCTTTGTAGCTTCTATGTATATAGGTTGTCTCATCAATGACTATTTGATAGCCTGCATATGCATTGATCAGGTCTGGATCAAGTACATTAAAGGAGATGGATGAGTCATTCTTCAGACCGTTTTCGAGAATGGAAAATATCTCTTGCATAGTATGATGTGTCAATGTCATCAAGAACCTTTATTTTTTAAGTGACATATTTTAACATACTTATATATCTACAGATTATTATAATTTTATATAATTTTTTGGTATTATAAATTAAAAAATTACATTGAGGTGTTATGAATTTTGTAAAAATAATATTTTGTCTCATACTTACAGAGTCTCTTTTTGCAGGGAAAATGGATGTCAATTCTACTAAAATAGAAGCGGAAATAGATCAAGTTCATTTCATAGGTAAAGCTGAAATAAAAGTTGACGGCAGTTCAATAGATGCCGATAGAGTAAGTGTTTATCTTGATGATAAAAATGAAACAAAATACTATGAGGCTTCAGGAGATGTTAGGTTTTTGATCCTGGAAAAAGACTATTATTTTAAAGGACGTGCAAATAAAATCTCCTATGATATGTTTACACAACGCTATGTAATGAGAGGCATGGCAGTGATAGAGGATAATAACTTTTTGATGAAACGCTATATCGCTGGTGATGAGATCATTTTTGATCTCTTTACAGAAACTGTAGAAGTAGATGGAGGCTCTATCAGTACTAATATTTTTATAAAACTAAATGATGTAGGTAACTTTTTTGGTTTATAAATTTACTAATATGTGATATTTCAACTAAAACGCTATACGAGTATTCTATAATTTCTAGAAAAATTAAAAAGGCATAGATATGAACCAGAATTCTCAAGAGGGCGTACTGCATACCCCCTCCTCTAAACAGTTGATCTTTTTAAAATATCTTACCTGGGTATTGGTTGACCTGACAGTCTTAAATTTTTTTGCTGAATATTGGGATAGAGTTACCATTACCTCTTTTGGTCTTTCATTATTTATAGCTATCACTTTGCAGATACTTCTTAAAATGACCATTGCACTTGAACATCGTCTCTCAAACTATATGAAATCCAACGAAAAACTAAATAAAAAAGTGCTGCATATATTCTCTACATGGTTTGTCCTTTTTGCATCAAAATTCGTTATGCTTTGGATACTTCAATTTTTGTTTGGTGATGCCATTGTCTTTTCTGGTGCTTATCATGGTGTAGTTGCATTTATTGTTGTTGTGATGGCAATACTTGCAGCAGAGTACGTGCTTACTCGTATCTATCGATCATTGGCATAAAACAGAGGATAGACATTGGTCAAGTATGATCTCATAGTAGTCGGTTCTGGTGCAGCTGGTATGATGGCATCTATTACTGCTGCTCGTACAGGAAAGTCTGTACTCCTTTTAGAGAAACTTTCAAAGATTGGTGCTAAACTAAAGGCGACAGGCGGTGGACGCTGTAACTTGACCAACACACTCTCAAATGAAGACTTTATGGCCCGTTTTGGACGTGATGGACGTTTTATGACCCCTGCTCTTGATGCCCTGGACCATAAAGCATTGATGTCATTTTTTAAAGAGATCGGTGTTGAGAGTCATGCACCCGACGGCTACCGTGTATTTCCTGTTACCCACAGTTCTTCAACTATCATTAATGCCCTTGGGGAAGAGATGCAAAATCTTGATATAGAAGTATTATGCTCACAAAAAGTGGTGACTTTAGAGCATGATGGTGAGAAAGTGACAGGGGTCAAAACACTGACAGATACTTTTAAAGCTGACAATGTGGTTATCGCTTCAGGTGGTATGGGCTATCCTGTACTTGGAGCAGAAGGTGACGGCTACCCTATGGCAGAGTCTGTAGGACATACGGTTACAGATATCTATCCGGCGATGATGCCATTGAAAACTAAAGAAACCTGGGTTGAGAACTGTAGAGCTGATACCATCGCAAAGGTCTATATACGTGTTGATATGAAAAAATATAAAAAACTCTCAGCCAAAGGTGATCTCATCTTTACAAAGAATGGTATAAGAGGTCCTGTGGTATTGGATTTTTCGAGGGAGATCACTCCTATCTTAAGCAAGTTTAACGAAGTGCCTGTACTTGTCAATTTTACCAAGGGGATGAATGAAGAGCAGATACGTGATCATTTCAAACAGGAACTGGTTAAGGATCCTCACCGAAATACATTGCAACTACTTCAAACCCTGCTACCGGAGTCTGTAAGTATAGAACTCTGTAGACTTGCAGAAGTAGACCCAGCCCTAGCCTTAAGTAAACAAGCTGGAACAGCAAGAGATAAACTAATCAAATTTCTTGTCTGGACACCACTTACCATAAATGGACATGACGGCTTTAAAATGGCGATGATCACACGTGGTGGTATACATCTGAAAGAGATAGACCCCTATACGATGCAGAGTAAAAAGCTCAAAGGACTGTACTTTTGCGGCGAAGTAATGAATATAGATGGACCTTGTGGCGGCTATAATCTTCAATGGTCTTTTGCCAGTGGGTATTTAGCGGGTATGTTAGCGTAATTATTTATACTACACTAAAGTAGAAGTAGCATATAATCCAGAAATAATCATAAAAATCAAAAAACTGCAAATGAATTATTGCACAGAAAGAGGCACCATGTATAAAAAAATCACTCCACTCATTAAAGTATTAACTCTCTCAGCCCTACTACCAGTATATGGTTTAGCACAAATATCACAGTTGGTCGTTCCCCCTGCTCAACAAGAAGTCAAGGTACAGAATGTCGTATTTGACTGTTCCAGTGCTGATAAGAAGTATATAGCGTCCAGACTATGGCTTATAGATTTGAGTATTAAAGAGTATGTTCAAAATAACATACCTTATAATGTAGTGTTGACTATTCACTCTGGTTGTACAGATATTGTCTCAAAAAAAATCAAAGATGATGATAAAATGATGAACAATATACAAAAGAAATTAGAGATCGTTTCTAAACATGAGAATGTCTCTATAGAAGCTTGTCAGATCGCTGTCGATAGATTTGGCATAGAGCATCATGATCTGCATACATTCATTTCTCTTGTGCCAAACTCCATCACCAGAGTTATATCTCTTCAAAATGATGGCTATGCTTTTATACCGTTTAGTAAGTAATTGGCAATATTAAAAAAACTAGGTTAAATACATTAACCTTTAATGACTATCTTATTTACGGATAGAAGT
>NZ_JBATIY010000072.1:0-2737 GCF_049668085.1 Sulfurovum sp.
ATTATGCTGGATCCAATTCCCACTTATAGCCTTTAGTCAACTGTTTGTTATGCAGTCTAGACAAAAGCAAAAGTGCCATGACTCCTCCAAAGAGTGCATATCCCATATCTGACTGTGTATCCCAGACATATCCTTGCGTACCAAGAAATGCTTCAGCATCTTCACCTACGGCAAGAGCTACCCACCATTCTACAAGTTCGTAGAATGCAGAAAATGCCAAAATAACACTCAATACAATGTAATTGAACCATATTTTCGAAGCCTGAATGATGTTTTTACGTATAAATATCTCTCTAGCCAGTATCGCAGGAATGAATCCTTGCGCAAAATGGCCAACTTTATCATAATTGTTTCTACTGTGATCAAATATCTCTTTAACCCATTCAAAAAGTGGTACTTCTGCATAAGTGTAATGACCACCAACCATCAAAATGATCATATGGATCAAGATAAGTGTATAAAGCAGAGGTGTTAATGGATACTTTTTATAGGTTAGCAACAATATAAACAATCCGATGAATACTGGCAATACTTCCAAAAACCATGTAAATGGATCTTTAGGTAAAATTGCAGACCAGATCAAAACAGGTGTAAAGATACTTAACCATAGATATTTCATATTAATATTCTCTAATATTATTTTATTGCTGTCATCAAAAATACAGTGAATTCAGCATGAGGTTTAGATATTTTATTGGCCAAACTGAAGGTAACATCCCTAAATCCTGCCCCTTGAGCAAAGCTCGCAAGCATATGACGATCGAAACCGTAATGAAACACCCCTGTATTGTCACTGTGGAAGGTACCATCTTCACTGTCCAAGTCGGCAATAGCAATGAATCCATGATCATCAAGCATATCATAAAGTTTGGAAAATAGGGCAGGAATATCTTCTAAATGGTGAATGGTCATAGAGGAGATCACTCCGTCAAACTTTCTATCAAGTGTATCCGTGCTCAAGTCTTTTTCTATCACTTCAGTATGGCAGGAGAACTCATCACATTTGTTTTCAAACTCCAAAAGCATAGAAGGGGAGTTATCTACAGCAACTATCTTCTCTACATAGGGTGCAACAAAATAGCTCAAAAGCCCAGTTCCTGCGCCAAAATCCATGATTTCCATCGATTTGTCAAGATTTATATTATTTACTATTAACTCTGCTATGCCTTTGGCATTCTGTACACGTTTACTGTTCATATCCCATGATTTTGATTTATTCGCGAAGTGATCTACTTTCGTTTCCATATTTTTCCTTATATTATTTAGTATTATACTAGAATAGCGTCTCTTGTTTCTCTAACTTTATATTATCCCAAAAGAAATCTACATGCTTTTCAAACATAGAAACGACAGAAGAGGTCGATTTTTTATCTAATTTTAGCAAAGATACCTGCATTTGATAGAAAAATAGGGGAGAAAAGAACTCATTTGCAAGCAATAGAGGGTCTGAAGACTCTATCATCTCGTCCTGCATCATCATAAAGAAGATACTTGAAAGCTTTTTAACGTTCTCCTGGTAGAAATACTCATTGTAGATCTCTCTTATTCTCTCATTTCTGTATATCTCTTGCATCAGTAGCTTTAAAAGTGCTTCATTTTGGCCATCAAAGCCTATAAGCTTAAAAGTAGTGGCAATGGACATCAATAGAGACTTTCCTTGTTTATGGAGCTCTGAGGCCTCTTTATCATCAAATATAGTCACTATGGCAGAGGAGGTAAGTTCACTTACCAGTGTTTCAAGTATCTCATCTTTATTTTTAAAGTGGTTATAGAGGGCACTTTGTTTGATACCTATAGCTCCTGCTATATCTCTTACTGTGGTAGCCTTATATCCTTTGGTTGCAAAAAGTTTAAGGGCAGTTTTAAGTATTTTGTCTTTGGTTTTACTTCCTTTAGATAGGGAAGAAATGACGCTCTGCTCGTTCATAGAAGCTCCTTTGATGACATTATAGTGAACAAGTGTTCTTTTGTCAAGTCTCTGTTTTAAAATATTATGAACATCTGTTCTTTAATTATCTTTTAGTGGATTCAATAAAAGAACATATGTTCACTTATTCGATAGTAGCGTATAATTATTAAGAACAAGTGTTCATCTATAGTTCTGTATAAGTCGTATTTAAGGGCCATATTGGCCTATTGAATATATTCTATTATCAAACACAGCAAAATGTAGTAACATGAGAGCATATTGATACTAATAAATATAATATTTTAACTATTTTTTATTATTTTACAACCCAAAGTGTAAGAATCAATACAATAGAAAAATAATTCAGTCACATTTTCTGCATTTAAAAACGATATGTTGATTTTTTCATTTTAAATAAATATTCTTTTTTATAGTGATCAGTCACAAATGACATTTTTATTTTTATAGAAAAACTAAATCCGTTTTAAATCTCTCTATTGAAACAGACTAATTATTCTACTGCCCATATTTTTATCAAGATAGACTTTTTATAAAAGTGAGATTTTTTTAGATCTTATTGTTTTTTGGAGTTTTCTGGTTTTGGACCACAAAACTCCAATTTATATCATTTTCGATATCTGCCTTTATTTTTGTCAATTTTTACATTTTAAAAATTCACTTAACCAAGATATGATTACAGGGAGGAGAAGAGATTTACTTTTTTGATAGAATTTATATTATGTTAACCAAAAGATATCTCATAAGCAAATCATGTAGAAAATATATCTTTCTACATGATTTTAAGTTAAAAGTGTTTTTTCTGTAAAT
>NZ_JBATIY010000073.1:0-14619 GCF_049668085.1 Sulfurovum sp.
GAAAGAAAATACTTTTTGGACTGATGGGTATTTTGTATGCTCAATAGGAGAAGCAAGTCCTGATACTATTCAGAACTATATCAAAAATCAAGGTTAGCACCTTATACGCATTCATCCCAACGGCTAAAGACCATTGGGATTTCTGCTAAGTGTGATTAAAGAGTTGATAATTCTTCTATTTTTTATAACAATGTTCAATGTATTGTTGGTAGTAGCAGGTAGTGTAATCATGGTCTTGTGATTATCCATGAAAAGACCATTAAAAATCATATCTCAGACAGTGTAAACAAAGTCTGGGATATACTAAAAATATTAACATAAAGGCGAAACTATGAAAGCATCTGATTTATTTGTTAAAGCATTAGAAAATGAAGGAGTTGAGTATATCTTTGGTATTCCCGGCGAGGAGAACCTGGATATGCTGAATTCTTTAAAGGATTCAAGTATTAAACTCATCTTGACACGCCATGAGCAAGGTGCTGGTTTTATGGCAGCTACGTACGGGCGTCTTACAGGTAAGGTTGGTGTATGTATGGCAACACTCGGGCCAGGTGCAACGAATCTTGTAACACCTGCCGCTTATGCAAATCTGGGCGGGATGCCTATAATGATGATCACAGGTCAAAAGCCTATTAAAAAAAGTAAGCAGGGCCGTTTTCAGATCATTGATGTTGTCCACATGATGAAACCTATTACCAAATACAGTAAAACTGTTGTGAACGCAAACAACATTGCTTCCATGGTACGTGAAAGTTTTAAGATAGCGTTACATGAGAGACCTGGAGCAGTACATATTGAACTCCCTGAAGATATTGCAAGAGAAGAAGTTTCTGAACAGCTGTTCCCGGTACACAGCCCACGTTATCCGATTGCCAGAAATGAAGGTTTACAAAACGCTCTAGATATGTTGTATGAAGCAAAGATGCCATTGATCCTGATTGGGGCCGGAGCAAACCGTACGCGCATCGGTTCAGCTATGCAGGATTTTATAGATAAACTTGGTATCCCATTTTTTGTGACCCAAATGGGGAAAGGCGTGGTGGATGAGTTTCACCCTTTATATCTTGGAACGGCTGCCCTTTCAGATGATGATTACCTTCATTGTGCCATAGAAAGAGCTGACCTGATCATCAATGTGGGACATGATATTATTGAAAAACCGCCATTTTTCATGCATGAGGGTGGAACAAAAGTGATTCATGTTAATTTTTTACCTTCTGCTGTTGATGCTACCTATTTCCCCCAGCTTGATGTCATTGGAGATATTGCATGTAACCTGAAGTCTTTGACACGGTTTGCCACTAAACAGGAACACTGGGACTTTTCATACTATATGCGTGTGAGAGATGAGTCTCAAGGACATATAGTGAAATATTTTAAAGATGAAAGGTTTCCTATTCTTCCCCAAAGAGCTCTGAAGGATATTAGAGATGTTTTACCAAAAGATGGTATCTTAACCTTGGACAATGGTATATATAAAATATGGTTTGCACGGAATTATAAATGTTTTATGCCAAATACACTACTGCTCGATAATGCATTGGCTACGATGGGTGCAGGTCTTGCCTCTGCAATGGCTGCTAAAATCGTTCACCCGGATAAAAAAGTCATAGCTGTTTGCGGTGATGGTGGTTTTATGATGAATTCCCAAGAGCTGGAAACTGCAGTTCGGCTGGAGTTGGATCTTGTTGTCATCATTTTAAATGACAATGCCTATGGTATGATCAAATGGAAACAGGAAGGTATGGAATTTGAAAATTTCGGATTGGACTATAACAATCCAGACTTTGTCCAATATGCTAAAGCATATGGAGCAATGGGGTATAGACCGACTTCTTGTGATGACTTTGGAGTTATTTTAAAGAAAGTTATTGACAGTAAAGGTGTACATCTAATCGATCTTGAGGTAGATTATAGTTTAAATCATACAATTTTAAATGAATTACTCAAAAATAAAACCTGTTTGGTATAAGTTTTAAACCATTGAACTAATAAATAATTTTAGGAGCGTATAGTATGAACAGTATTAAAGTAGAGTCACCATTCGATGGAAAATTATTGGGAGAGATATCTCTTTCAAATCAGGCAGATATTGACCTGGCTTTAGATCGCGCTCGTAAAGTCTATGAAAACCAAAACAAATGGCTTCCTAAATATGAGCGTATTGCTATTTTGGAAAGAACCGTTGAGATCATGTCTTCACGTATTGAAGAACTGACTCTTATCGCTGCCAATGAAGGCGGGAAACCCTATATGGATTCAATGGTCGAAGTAGAACGTGCCATTAATGGTGTAAAGCTCGCCATAGAACATATGGGTGTTTTCGAAGGTAAAGAGATAGCTATGGGACATACTAAAAGTTCTGCAAACCGCATGGCATACACTATGAAAGAACCTATCGGAGTAGTCGCTGCTATTTCCGCGTTTAACCACCCATTAAACCTGTGTGTACATCAAACTGTACCTGCCATTGCTGTTGGCTCACCTGTGATCATTAAACCCTCGTTACTTACACCAATGTCCACTTTAAATTTTGTGGATATTTTATATGAAGCAGGCTTGCCTAAGGCATGGTGTCAGGTCATGATATGTGAAAGAGAAGAGAGTCAATACCTGGCAACGAATAGCAAAATAGACTACTTGACCTTTATTGGTTCTGCGGGTGTAGGATGGTATCTTAACTCCAAAGTGGCACCAGGCACAAGAGTTGGACTTGAACATGGTGGTGTGGCACCTGTGATCGTTGAAGCAGATGCAGATATAGAAGAACTCATACCTGCCTTGGCCAAAGGTGCTTTTTACCATGCAGGACAGGTTTGTGTCTCAGTGCAACGTATCTACGTGCATCAAAGCATAGTTGGTGAGGTTACAAAACGTCTCAGTGAAGCTGTACAAAAAATGGTCGTGGGCGATCCATTAGACCCTAAAACAGAGATAGGACCCATCATTAGCCATAGTGAGGTAACACGTATCGACACTTGGGTGAAGGAAGCCATAGAAGGTGGTGCTACTTTAGTATGTGGCGGTAAAAAAGTGGAAGAAAGTTGTTATGCTGCAACGATTTTGTTGAATCCTCCAAAAGATGCCAAGGTGAGTACTAAAGAGGTCTTTGGTCCTGTCGCCTGTATTTACAGTTATGACAATGTGGAAGATGCTTTTGATGCAGCAAACAGTCTTGAGGTATCATTTCAGGCTTCTGTGTTTACAAGGAATATAGATATGGCTCTTCATGCTGTCAGACGTCTCAATGGAACAGCTGTTATGGTAAACGACCACACAGCCTTTAGGGTAGACTGGATGCCTTTTGGTGGAGCTAAGGCCTCTGGTCTTGGTCTGGGAGGTATCCCACATTCCATGGAAGAGATGAGTAAAGAGAAGATGATGGTCATAAAATCAAAATCTCTCCAATAAAATGACTAAGAGATAAGTATAAAGACCTTATCTCTTTTTCATTTTTAACGTCTCTATAAAGTTGTTATCCTCATATTGGTCTTAATTTCTTCGTGTCGAAAACAATCCGTTGTGTGATCATTTACCATACCTATTGCTTGCATAAATGCATAACAGATCGTAGGTCCAACAAAATTGAACCCACGCTTTTTTAAATCCTTGCTCATCATTTCAGATATATCTGTTTTTACTGGAGTATCTGCCATTGATCTCCACTCATTTTGTATAACAGTATCTTCAACATAACGCCAAAGATATGAGTTAAATGAACCGAACTCCTCTTGGATCTTGAGAACACCCTGTGCATTCTTAATGGCCGATTCTATCTTTAGGCGATTGCGCACTATACCTGGATCAGATAAAAGACGGTCTACGTCATGTTGAGAATAATTGGCTACTTTTTCGCAGTCAAAGTTCTGAAATGCCTTTCTATAGTTTTCTCGTTTTTTCAGGATGGTCAGCCAACTCAGGCCAGCCTGTGCTCCTTCCAAGATCAGAAATTCAAACAGAAGTCGGTCATCATGAACAGGAGTACCCCACTCATTATCATGGTAGGCCATATATAAGGAGTCATTTCCACACCATTGGCATCTGTTCTTCATTTCTTTCCTTTATATATAACAAAACATTGATTTGTGTAACTGATTTCAAAAATTAATCTAAGAAGATATTTAAGAATAGATGTATGTGGAAAAGGGAGGATGTAGTCAAAAAGTTGAGAGGATAAGAAGAGACTTTTTTTATGAAGTCTCTCTTTACCTACATGTATATATTTCATACCTATATGTTAACTTGCCTTCTTGTTAAAAAGTTTAAAGAGGTCAGAAAGTGTTTGATGCATGTCGCCACGGTTTACGATCATATCTATAAGCCCATGTTCAAGTAGAAACTCTGAACGCTGAAAACCTTCCGGAAGATCAACACCAACGGTCTGCTTAATAACTCTTTGACCTGCAAACCCGATAAGTGCCCCAGGTTCTGCCATAATAATGTCACCCAGCATAGCAAATGATGCTGATACACCACCCATCGTAGGGTCAGTTAAGATAGAGATAAAAGGTAAACCTTTTTGGTGTAGTCTATTGAGTGCAGCTGATGTTTTACTCATTTGAAGCAATGAGTATGTACTCTCTTGCATACGCGCACCACCAGAAGCGGAAACGATGATAAATCCACATTCATTCTCCATAGCCCTATTAATTCCACGAACGATCTTTTCACCTTCTACTGAACCTAGACTACCACCCATAAATGAAAAGTCAAATACTGCAATTTCTACAGGTTGACCACCGATTGTACATGAACCGCTCATCACAGAAGAGCTTTTACCTGTTTTTGCTTTGGCTTCTTCAATACGCTTTTTATAAGACTTCTTATCTGAAAACTTCAGTGGATCTATTGGTGCCAAAGTGTCATCAAATTCAACAAAAGAACCTTCATCTACAATAGACTCTATACGTTTTTCAGCAGAAATTCGGAAATGGTGGTTACATTTTGGACATACACTTTGCTTAGCTTCTACTTCTTTATAGTACATTAAAGAGGTACATTTTGGACATTTTATCCACTGGTTAGGTGTCTCTTGTGTTTTAGGCGTTGTTGTTGCTTTATTAAAAATATTTCCAAACATTTTTACTCCTGTCTCTCTATCTATAATTTATGAATCAAAGCTTCTATCTGTTCTATGGTCTTTTTATCTTTTGATACTATAACATAATCCGCCTCAACAATCACTGCAAGCCCTTCACAAAGTGCCAATCCAGCAGCAAAGTCGTAAATCCGAAACTCTCCCATAAAGAGCACATAATTAACTGAATGCGCATAAGCAAGTGAAAGTGCTATTGCACCAGGGGACCTAAATTTTAACTTCTCTTTGTCCAATGCTGCAACTAATAAAGGGTTTGCATAAGCTTTTTCAAAAAGGCCTATTTCAGCCTTGGGTGTGGTATGTGGTGCATGAAAAATATCTGAAAATAATTTTCCTTGCTGTACTTCATTCGCAGCAGATTTGATGAAAATATCTCCATTAGCAAGATTACAGACCACAGCTGCATCTAATATACCATCAGCATTTACCTTTGCCACAGAGGTACCGTAAAAGGGGAAAAGAGAAAGGGCATTTGATGATCCATCTATAGGATCGATGATGATCTTCTCTTCACCCTCACCGATAATACCACTCTCTTCAGACTCTATATGTCCAAAAGCACCTAAATGCTTCACAAATATCGCTTCAGCGAAAAGGTCAAGTTTTGAGCTGACATCACCACCTGCACCTACTTCTGTTTTTTCAAACCAGGAGGCCTCAAAACCATCCTTTAGCGCTAAGCTGATCTCTTCATTAGCCATGATACAGGCTTTAATAAAAGGAGTCATTAAGATCTTATTCTCCCTTAGCTCCTGTAATAATAGTTGGTTTTATACCACGTGGTGCGACCATCCAAAACTTACGTATCTCACTTCTAAAATTCTCTAAAATATAACTCGCTCTAGCACTTCCCGTTTTTGCAACGTAATCTTTCAAAAGTGCCTTAAGCTCAAACATCTCTGAATCCCATTCATCAGTGTCAATACGTAATGGTTCAACAAGTTCAGGGTTTACTTTCTCATAGAATCTACCTTCCATATCATAGACAAATGCTTTACCACCTGTCATACCAGCACCGAAGTTCACTCCTGTTGCACCCAGTATAACTGCAACACCACCTGTCATATATTCACATGGGTGATCTCCAGTACCTTCAACAACTGTTGTAGCTCCAGAGTTACGAACAGCAAAACGCTCACCTACTTTACCATGAATGTAGAGTGTACCGCCTGTCGCACCATAAAGACATGTGTTACCTCCAAGTGCAAACTCATGGCCTGCATTCTCTGAAGTGATCACTATCTGACCGCCATTCATTCCTTTACCGATGTAATCATTACCTGCACCATGTACATTAATGTTAATACCTTTAGACATAAATGCACCCAGTGACTGTCCTGTTGTACCTTTTACATTAAGTGTAATCGTACCGTCTGGTAATCCCGCATTGCCATGAACCGCAGCAATTTCACCAGAGATACGTGTTGCAAAACTTCTATTGAGGTTAGAAATTTCTTTGTTGAGTACAACTTTCTCTGATGGATCTTTGATCGTCTCCATTAGTTCTTTAAGTATCTCTTTTTCATATTCATTTTGATCATATGGTTCATTAAACGGTACTTGACATGTATTGTCACCCTCAATATCATAAAGCATCTCACCAAAATTGAATTTCTTAGCAAACTCATCATCGATCACTTCAAGCAACTCATTTTTACCAACGATATCTTCAAGTGACTTATATCCAAGTTCTGCAAGGATCTCTCTTACTTCCGTTGCAATAAATGTAAAGTAATTCACTACCTTCTCTACATTTCCTGTAAACTTCTCGCGTAAATGAGCATCTTGAGTTGCAACCCCCACTCCACATGTATTCAGATGACATACTCTTAGCATGATACACCCTACAAGTACAAGTGCACCGGTACCAAATGCATACTCCTCAGCACCCAATATAGCTGCTTTTACAACATCAAGTCCAGTTTTTAATCCACCATCAGTCTCAACCGTGACTTGACCTCTCAGGTGATTCGCTTTCAGTGCATTGTGCGCTTCAATCAGTCCAAGTTCCCAAGAGTTTCCTGCAAACCTTATAGACCCGATCGGTGCAGCACCGGTACCACCATCAGCACCAGAGATAATGATCTTATCTGCATAACATTTTGCCACACCCGCTGCAACGGTACCAACACCAGCAGTTGATACAAGTTTGACAGCTACTTTGGCATTTGGATTCACCTGCTTCAAGTCAAAGATAAGCTGTGCCAGATCTTCAATCGAATAAATGTCATGGTGTGGAGGTGGTGAAATGAGTGTCACCCCTGGCTTAGTAAATCTAAGTTCTGCGATCAGTGGAGATACTTTACTTCCTGGAAGCTGTCCACCCTCACCAGGTTTTGCACCTTGTGCAACTTTGATCTGAATCTCAGTAGCAGAACGTAAATACTCCGGTGTCACACCAAAACGTCCTGAAGCAACCTGCTTAATACTTGAATTTCTCTCAGTGCCATAACGTAATGGAGACTCTCCACCCTCACCTGAATTTGACTTACCTCCGATTTGATTCATCGCAACAGCAAGTGTTTCATGTGCCTCTTGTGAAATAGAACCCATTGACATCGCTGCAGTTGAGAAACGTTTAAAGATCTCACTAAGAGGTTCTACTTCATCAATACTTATAGGTTTTCTATCACTTTTAAGATCATAGAAATCACGGATGAACTTTTTATCACGTTCATTCACTAATTTTTTTACGTCTGCATAATCTTCAGCTAAACCACTTTCTGCTGCTTTTTGCATAGCAGAAATGGTAGGACGAGAGAAATCGTGGAACTCTTCACCTTTTTTATATTTGTAAAAACCACCTTTATATAGTGCATTTTTTTTGCCATCAAATTCATTTGTAAAGGCACGTTGGTGATTGGTATTTAGGCGTGCATTGATATCTTCATATCCAAGTCCAGGAAGTAACCCTATTGCACCTTCAAAACACTCTTCAACAATCTCAGAACTTAATCCAATCACATCAAAGAGTCTTGAATTTCTATATGATGCAAGTGTAGAGATACCCATCTTAGACATAATTTTCATAAGTCCTGCACCCATCGCTCTTCTAAAACGTTTGAGAATAGGTTTGATCGCTTCATTACCCTCTTCTAGCTCTTCAACTGTATGATAAAGTAAGTAAGGGAATATCGCAGCAGCACCAAAACTAAGAAGACATGCTGCAGAGTGTGGGTCAAACACTTCACCTGTCACTGAAACTATACTTGTAAGATGTCTGATCCTTGCTTTTAAAAGCTCTTGGTTCAAACGTCCAACGACCATAAGCATTGGGATAACTTTATTCTCTGCATTAAGCTTTCTATCATCCAAGATAATAGTTCTTACATCATTTTTCTTTACATCTTCGATAATACGCTGAATAAGTGCATCAAGACTAGCCTTTAAGTCACCCTTGTAAGTTGTATCATATTTCCCGACTTTATAACTTGGGTCATACTTATCATTCCCTGGAGTACCAAACTCTTGAATAATACAGAACTTCTCAGCAGACATTATTGGTAGTACTGTTTTTAAACGCTTTGCGTGTGTTGGGCTATCACTAAGGATATTGTGACTTTGACCAAAACCAGTATTAAGACTCATTACCGTCTTCTCACGAATAGGGTCAATTGGCGGGTTTGTTACCTGAGCAAATTTTTGCTTGAAAAAATCAGTAAAGTTACGTTGTTCTGTTGAGAAAGCTGCAAGTGGCGTATCATCACCCATAGAACCTGTTGTCTCTTTACCTTCATTGATCATTGGCCTGATAACTTCTCTAATGACTTCTGAAGTAAAATTAAAATAACGTTGCTTAGCAGCCATATCACCATACTGTGTTTCACATGAAGTCGCATCTGTATCTGGTACATACTCTTGAAGATAAGAGAGATTTGCTGTAAGCCACTTATCGTATGCGTTACCTGCTTTTAGATACTCATTGATATCTGTATTCGTAAGTACCTTTCCATGCTTAAGGTCAATACCCATCATTTCACCAGACTGTAATCTTCCACGCTCAACAATCTCTTCTTCTGGGATCTGAAGTACCCCATACTCAGAAGAGATAAGAAGTCTGTTGTCTTTTGTTCTAATGTATTTAGAAGGTCTAAGTCCATTTCTGTCAAGTACGCATCCAATGTAACGTCCATCAGTCATACTCACTGCTGCTGGACCATCCCATGGCTCAAATGTTGCACTAGCATACTCATAAAATGCTCTAAGGTCAGTATCCATTTGTGGGTTATTGTGCCATGGGGCAGGTACAAGTGATCGAGCTGCTTTAAAGAAGTCAACTCCATTGACTCGTAAAAACTCCATAAAGTTGTCTAAACTAGCTGTATCTGACATACCATCTTGAATAACATTTCTAAGTCTATCCATCTCTTCATCTGTAAAAATATCTGATTTAGCATTGGCCATTTTAGTTTTCACATTAAATCTATTTGCAGTAACTGAGTTGATCTCACCATTGTGAGCGATCATTCTAAACGGTTGTGCAAGTTTCCACTGCGGAAGTGTATTGGTAGAGAAACGCTGGTGGAAAAGACAAAATGAAATTTCAAAGTCTGGATCTGCGAGGTCTTTATAGAACTCTTTGATGTGTGTAGGCATCACAAGCCCCTTATAAGAGATCACTGAAGTTGAGAAAGAAGGAATGTAAAAAGTCGGGTCTTCGATGAGTTCAGATTCTATCTCTTTACGTGAAAGATAGACAAGGGCTTCAAAACGGTTGATGGCCACTGGTGAGTTAGGTGCTACAAATACTTGCTTCATGGTTGGAAGTGATGCAAGTGCTTGCTTTCCTAGTGCATTTGTATCTACAGGTACTGTACGTGTATAAATGATCTTAAGGTCATTGTTGTCACAGATCTTACTGATGACATCAAAATCAGTTGGGTTATTTGAAAATACCATTGCTACAGCATAATTCTCCGGAAGATGTACACCATTTTCCGTTGCCTCTTTTGCAAAAAATGATTTTGGCATGGAAAGAAGCAAACCTGCACCATCTCCAGTTTTTCCATCTGCTGCTATAGCACCTCTGTGCATCATACGTGAAAGAGATGTCACCGCATCTTCCAAGTTTTTGTGTGACGGTGTATTGTCTATAGAGGCTAAAAGCCCAAAACCACAGTTGTCCTTAAATGAAGTAAATAAATCTTGCATATACCAACCTTAAAAAATAATGTAATTGAAACATCATATAGTGCTCCTATAATCGGAGGGATTATAGCTAAAAGGTTGTTAAGTTTAGTTTACCAAATCTACCCTATATAGGGCGATATTTGGATATTTTAACATACTTTTGCCTATAATTTAGGCAATAATAATAACCAAGGGAGTTTCCATCAAAGGGTTTATACTTTCTGTCCGAAAAGCTAAAAATGAAGACACTATAGCACTTGTACTAAGTCCTACAGAAGTAAGAACCTATTACCGTTTTTTTGGTGCAAGACACTCGATTTTACAGCTTGGAAATCTCATTGACTTTGAAGTAGAAGGGGAAGGAAGCAGTTTTCTTCCCAGACTGCGTTCACTCTCTCACATGGGGTTTCCATGGCTATTTGATAAAAATAAACTCCTACTCTGGCACAACTTCATCAAACGTTTTGAACCTCATCTCAAAGATACGGAAGAAGTAGAGTCCTTTTACTTTGATCTGCTACTTTCTGCAGCCAGGAAGTGGGATAAACAAAATCCTAAACGAATCGTCTGTGAAAGTTACATTGAACTGTTGGACTATGAAGGAAGACTATACCCTGAAGAGAACTGCTATATCTGTGAACAGCGTATTGAAGAAGAGATCGCCCTCATGCAGTCTTTTAAGCCTGCACATCCTGGATGCCTCTACAGTGCTGCTTTACCTACGAAAAAAGTCTTGGATTTTTTTGAGACTAAAAAGACGGTATTTTTAGAAGATCATGAAGTGGAGTACCTCTTTGAGATCGTGATGAAAGGGCTGTAAACCAACCCTTTCTTTACTCTCATAATCTAAAATAGGCTCTTTCCAACGCTTCAGAAAAAGTAGGATGTGCCATAATGGTCTTTTGTGCACTCGAAGCAGTCATCTCTCCCGCAAGAGCCATAGCTACAGGTGCTATGAGCTCTTCCGCCTCTGGTGCCAAGATCTCAGCACCCAAGATCAAACCTTCTTCATCAGCATACACGATCATAGAACCTTTAGATGCGTGATGAAATGCAGAACCTGTGAAGTGATTTAGCTTGACAACACTCTCCTTGAATAGACTGTCGTTTTTTTCAAGTGAATATCTGTTCTCTCCAACAGTAGCGTAAGACATCGGCAGTGTATGTATGAACTGAACCACATGATCCAGATTGAGCTTTTCAGGTTTTTTACCCAATATCTGCATCGTTACATTCAATGCCTGTGCCCTTGCAGCATGTGCCAATTTCACTTTACCGTTACAATCGCCAACCGCATAATGTTTAGACAGTGACGTTTCATACCAGTCATCCGTTTCTATCCCACTATTGACAACAATCTCATCCGTAGCGATGACGTCTGTATTGGGGAGACGACCTGTTGCAACAAGCATCTGTTCATAATAACCAGAAGTGCCATCCTCAAAAGTGATATGCACTCCTTTGTCCGTCTGTTCAGCATTTGTGACAGCATGGTTTTTCAAATGTGTGACACCCAGTCTCTCCATCTCTTTTACTATAGCACTTTGGATAAGTGGGTGAGACTTGCCTAAAAGTCTTTCACCACGGGAAAGAAGTGTCACTTCCACACCTGCAGAAGCGAAGAAACATGCCATCTCTAAACCGATAGCACCATCACCATATATTACTATCTCTTTAGGTAATTTCTGAAGTTCAAGGACTTCATTACTGGTGATAATGGCTTTTCCATCATATACGATACCTTCAGGAACAAAAGGAGAAGATCCCGTTCCTATAACAATATACTCAGCCTCATATACCTTCCCCTCTACCTGAACTTTATGCGGTGCTATAACTTGTCCTTTACCCTCAATTAGTTCAAGTTGGGCACATTGTGCTGTCACCGCTTTGGTTGCACTATGGATGAGCTTGTTTTTCTTGGCAGTGAGCAGTTGCATATCAAGCATGATCTCTCCAGTAAACACACTCTCTTTGCTTTGACGGATAATATTAGCATGGTGAAGGAACATTTTGGAAGGGATACACCCTTGATGCAGACAAGCGCCTCCTAATTGATCCAGTGATGTTTCAACAAGGGCTACTTTGAGACCATGTTTAGCAGCAACAATGGCTCCAGCGTAGTTGAGCCCGCCGCCAATATAGATGATGTCATGCATATATACTCCTGAAAATGAGGTTTGTCCGTTATTCTACTTATTTAAATGTACCCTATTGTGAGAAAAATTGGCAAATTATACTTTTGTAATAACTACTCCTATGATTCCCTTGAGGGCTGGATCTTATTGACCACTGCATAGAGTGCAGGAAGGTAGATAAGGTTCAGTACGGTACCCCAAAGCAATCCAAATCCAATAGAGATAGCAATAGGCTGCAGGATCACAGCTTGTCCTGTAGCATAGAAGATGAGGGTAAAGAGTCCAAGGAAAGTGGTGATCGATGTGATCAAAATAGGACGCAGTCTCAGTTTTGCTCTTTCGTAGAATTTATCTGCTTTGTCCGTACCATGAAGAAAGTCAAGCATAATGATACCATCATTGATAACAACCCCTGCTAGTCCCAACATACCTATAACTGAAGGCATGGAAAGGTTGATCCCGAGCAACATATGACCCAGCAAGGCACCAAGCATGGTAAAAGGTATGACCGACATTACCATCAAGGCATAACGAATTTTCGGGAAGATAAAAAGCAGTGTGATCAAGATCAAAAAGACGGCTATGATCAAAGAACGTATCATATCGTTTTTAAACTGTTGATTTTTCTCACTTTCACCTAAAAGACTCACATCAATGCCCTCTTTCCGGATCGTTTCCAGTAAAGGCTCGATCTTTTTCAGAACATTCACTGCGGTTGTCTTCTTCTTATCTATATTCGCAAATACAGATTTGACCGTATTACCATCTCTTTTTTCGATCTTTTCGTAAGCTCTTATCTTTTTGATATCAACCACATCAGTAAGCTTAACAAAACTTCCAGAAGGTATCGGGATCATAAAACTTATCAAAGTCTTTTCGGAATCCTTATTGATCGCTTTTGTTCTGATCTCCATTACACCGTTCTCGTTGAATGTCATCGCTTTACGGTTATCAAGGAAATAGCCAGCGAGTGTCTGTGCGATATCTACTTCACTTAGACCCAGTTGTTCACCATAGCTATTGATACGTAACTTATACTCCATTTTTCCAAACTGGGCATTGTTACTCACATCTTTTACATGAGGGATCTGTGAGAGATTCTCTTCAATTTTCTGCATTGCTGCTACGATCTTTTCACTCTCTTTACCCGATAAATTGATCTGGATATCATTTTTGATCAAGCCCGGCTTAGGTTCAAGAACTCCTAGCTCCTCAAGTTGATACTTTTCCATCATCGGAAGTATCTTTTTTCTAAGATCCTCTGCAAGTGCATAGGTATGTTTTTTTCTGATTCTTTCAGGATCATTGAACTTGAAAGAAAAATTGAAAATAGGATTGATATAGGCATCTATAAAACTTTGAGGCTCCATATCATATAGCTCCATCGTGATATAGAGCATATTATCCCCATTTTCATTCCCACCGGAAAGTGCTTTTCTGTACCCTACCACAGTAGAACTTGACTTAATTGCATAGGTCTCTTTATTTGCAAGGGCAAAATGTTCTAACTCTTTAGCAATCTTCTCTGTCTCTTCAATGGAAGTATCTACAGAAGTCTTTCCTGTGATATAGAGATAATTACCGTCAAAACTCGGAAAAAACTGAAAATTAAGCATTTTGATCGTAAGCACCGTCAAAACCGGTATCACAACAACAAAGGTAAATAAAAATATATATTTAAAACGTATCACAAGATGTAAAAATGCTTCGTATTTTTCTTGGAATGGTTCCCAGTTAATAAAGTTTTTCTGTTTTTTGAGTAACTCTTCAGCGTGTAAGGGTAAAAAAACAAAACTCTCAAGAAGAGACCCGATCAGGATCATTACCACAGCAATAGGGATAAGAATAATGAAGTTCTTTATCTCACCGGTGAGCATAAACAAAGGCAGGAACGCTGCAACAGTTGTAAGTGTCGCCAAAGTTACTGGTAGTACCATCTCCTTGACCCCTGTATACACAGCCTCTCTTTTAGGCATCCCTTCATTAATATGACGTTGAATATTCTCAGATACCACGATCGCATCATCTACGACAATACCTATGACTATGAGTCCTCCCAGTAAAGAGACGATATTGATAGAATATCCCATAAAGTAAAGGAACATGATCCCTATGGCAAAAGAGATAGGGATACCCATCGCCACAACAGTTGCGATACGGACATTGATAAGCAATGCCATAGAAAGAAATACCAGTACCAGTCCAAACATCAGGTTTGATATAACCGTATTAAGTCTGTCTTTTACTGGTTTGGAA
>NZ_JBATIY010000074.1:0-9788 GCF_049668085.1 Sulfurovum sp.
TATAAACAACGTATCATGGATGCCATTGGTGACGAAAAATTTACACCTTACATGACACTCTTTTTCAAACCTTCTTATGATAAAGTTTTTTTAGAGTCTGTCAAAGATGATATCACAGCGATCAAACTCTACCCTGCCGGTATCACCACAAATTCTGAAGGTGGCGTAAGCGGTTTTGATGTAGAAGAGTTACGTCCTGCACTTGAAGCGATGAGTGAATTAGGCATTCCACTGTGTGTACATGGAGAAACAAACGGTTTTGTCATGGACAGAGAAGCGGAGTTTGTCAGTATTTATGAAAGGTTGGCGACAGCATTCCCTAAACTAAAGATCATTATGGAACATATCACCACTAAAGAGAGTGTCGAAGCCTTAGATAAATTTGAAAATCTTTATGCGACCATCACTCTGCACCACCTTATCATCACCCTCGATGACGTGGCGGGAGGTATGCTTAAACCGCATCTTTTCTGTAAACCTATAGCCAAACGCCCCGAAGACAGAAGTGCCCTGCTTAAAGTAGCTTTAGAAGCACATCCTAAAGTCATGTTCGGATCAGACTCTGCTCCGCATCCAAAACATGCCAAAGAGGCTTGTGGCTGTGCAGCTGGTGTCTTCACCGCACCCATAGCTTTGCAGGTCTTGGCTGAACTTTTTGAAAATGAAAATGCCTCACTTGCAAATCTTCAAGCCTTTATATCAGGAAATGCACAAAAGATCTACGGTGTCACCCCTTTAACAAAGACCGTGACCCTTGAGAAAAAAGAGTTTACCGTACCTTCAGATTACAACGGTGTGGTTCCCATGTATGCAGATGAAACATTAGCCTACAGTATAAGAGACGTTAGAAATGGATAATTTGAAATATGATGATGAAAATGATGAATTTAAAGCACTTACTTAAAAATAACTTGCTAACATAACAGACAAATCAAGAAGGATAGTAAATGATTGCAAATAACATTGAAGCACTGATAGGAAATACTCCTTTAGTCAAGATCAACACACTCTCTAAAGAGACAGGTACGACAATCTTAGGCAAGTGTGAGTTTATGAATCCTACCTCTTCCGTGAAAGATCGAATCGCTTTTAACATGATCAATGAAGCGCTAAAATCGGGTGATATTGATCAAAACACCACTATCATCGAACCGACAAGTGGGAACACAGGCATCGGTCTTGCTGCAATTTGTGCAGCAAAAGGTCTCAAACTTATTTTAACGATGCCTGAGTCTATGAGTATAGAACGTCGTAAGATTCTTATGCATTTAGGTGCAGAGCTCGTTCTCACACCTGCGGCAGAAGGTATGGGCGGGGCTATCTCTAAAGCATCTGAGTTAGAAAAAGAACTAGACAATGCAAAAGTACTTCAACAATTCAATAATCTAAACAACCCAGACATACACCGTAAAACAACGGCTCCTGAGATACTGAAAGATACAGATGGTGATCTAGACATTTTTGTAGCTGGCGTGGGTACAGGCGGAACACTTACGGGGACAGGTGAGATACTTAAATCAAACATACCTTCACTTCAAGTCATCGCAGTTGAGCCTTCTGATTCTCCTGTCTTAGAAGGTGGAAAAGCTGGACCACATAAGATCCAAGGTATTGGTGCAGGGTTTGTACCTGAAATACTTAATACGGAAATTTATGAGGAAGTCCTTGCAGTAACTAATGAAGAGGCATTTGCTATGGCTCAAAAAATTGCCAAAGAAGAAGGTTTACTCATAGGTATCTCAGCTGGTGCGAACATGCATGCAGCGCATATTATCGCAAGCAGACCTGAAAACAAAGGCAAAACCATTGTCACAATACTCTGTGATACTGCTGAACGTTACCTCTCAACGGAACTCTTTGACAGTTAATGTCAGATGAACGCGCATCCGCCCCTCTTCTACTTGAAACTATTAAGATAGTAGAAGGGAAAACACATAACCTTAGCTACCATCAGGCCCGATGCAACAAAAGCCGTCAGAAACTCTTTAAGCGTACAGATACATTAAATCTATCCTCACTTATTCATGCACCTCAAACTGGTTTGTATCGTTGTCGTATTGTCTATGGTGAGCAGTTACATTCTATTGACTATATCCCTTATGTTCCTAAAGAGATGCGAAGATTAAAGATCGTCTCTGCAGATATTGAGTATGACTTAAAATATGCCAATAGAGATACTTTAAATGCCTTGCTTGAATCCAACAAAGATGTAGATGAAGTGATCATAGAAAAAAATGGCTGCTTGACCGACACTACCATTTCAAACATTGCTTTTTCTAATGGTAGACAATGGTTCACACCAGAGAAGCCCTTGCTTGAGGGTACAATGAGGGCCAAATTGATAGATGAAGGATTTCTACACACGAAAGAGATAAGGCAAAAAGACCTGCCAAACTACTCACAAGTAGCTTTAATCAATGCTATGATAGGATTTAAAATTCTAAATCATGATACCATACAAAATATCATAAAGGGAAAATAATGACCATTAACCTTTTACAAACACCTGAGTATCGTACACTCATTCAATCACATATCTTTGGAACCATTAAATATCTATTTAATAAAAATCAAGAGTTTGCACTTGCATGTGAGGTGAAATACATCACATTTACCCCGGAATTACCTACTGATATCAAGGCATCATTTGATGACACAGTTCTATTTATATTAAGTGGTTTTACGTTTGAAAGTGCTCAACTCAATGATGACTCTTTCTCTTTTGAAGCGGGCTTTGGAAGTGATAATTTTGGTTCTGTAGTATCACTACCTCTACTGGCTATCAAGCAGGTTTTTGTAGGAGAGAATCCCATAGTGATTAATCTTGCAAATCCCGTTATAGAGAGTGAAAAGAAAAAAGAAGAAAGTGCATCCAAAAAATCTTCTATGGAAGCACTTTTAAATAATCCTGAGAATAAAAAACTTCTCAAAAATAAAAAATAGGAAGGTCCTCTTAGCAGTGACCCGCTAAGATATAATTTACGACCTTATCTACATATGCATTGTGCTTATTCTCTTTAGAGTAGACAATGTAAAACTTACGCATCATCGTGTAACCTCTAAGTCTTGCTTCAAAAAGCTCCTCACTAGCAACTTCATCCATAATAGCATATTTTGATAAGATAGATACTACTGGTCTCTCTGGGTTTCTATCACTTTTCTTAAGTGTTTGAAGCACCGTAGTAGTATTACTTACTTCAGAAAGGACATTGAAGCTTTTACATGAAACACCCAGTTCATCAAATACATCAGCAACAACTTTTCTTGTATGAGAACCCTCATCTCGACAGATCCAATCATAATCATACAACTCTTCTGTTTTTAATGTTTTAGGTATAGGCACATTACTTACAACTACCAGTTCATCTTCCAGCCATTCTCTATAAATAAGGTCATGGTCCATAATAGGTGATTCAATAAGACCAACATCTATCTTTCTATCTTTGAGTTTTTGTATAATATTGTCACTTAGATCAATATCTAGATTCACGCTGTTGTTGATCGCTTCACTGATCGTATTAAGACATTGTCCAGGGATAATATATGTACCTATCGTAAATGAAGCGCCTAATCTAAATGTGATCTCTTTGTTAATAATTTTTAATATATCTTGTTCTGAAGAGAGTATCTCTTTCTCAAGTCTTGTTGCTATTTTATAGAGTTCTTCACCTTCATTGGTTAATTTAATACCATTCTTTTTACGTTCAATCACTTTACACGCTAAATATTTTTCAATAAATTTAATTTGTTGTGTTACGGCAGGTTGAGATATCCCTAACTTTGCAGATGCTTTAGAAAAACTTCTTTCACGTGCAACAGTTAAAAATGTCTCCAATTTTACAAAATCTTTTAACATCAATATGTCCTTTTTTCTTCGTAGTTTAAATATAATAAGTTAATTAAGTCATTATATCTAATTATACTTAAACATACATAAGTTATCCTTATCAGAATAATTTTATTTTGTATAATATGCTAATTTTTTTCTTTATGGCACTTCTAATTAATTAAAAGGTATAATTAATACTATTTAGGAGCGCAATGACGTCATGGAAACAATTTTAAATGCACTGAACCCATCACAGCGAGAAGCAGTCGAGCACATTGATGGTGCGATGCTTATCCTTGCAGGTGCGGGGAGTGGAAAAACCAAAACACTAACTACCAGACTTGCCTACCTTGTAGGCGAAGTAGGTATAGACCCTGCAAACACTTTAACACTTACTTTTACCAATAAAGCTGCAGCAGAAATGCGTGAACGTGCCCTTAAACTAATGTCTGACAAGGTCTCTTATCCTCCACTTTTATGTACCTTTCACAAATTTGGCTTGCTCTTTTTAAAATTTCATATCGAAAAGCTGGGTAGAAGTAATGCCTTTGTGATCATAGACAGCGATGATAAAAAACGACTTTTACGTTCTATCGCCAAAGAATTAAAAGTAGACCTCAATATCTCATTTATCGCTTCTGAGATCTCAAAATACAAGAACTCTCTCCTCTCACCTGAACTGGTTTTAGAAAAAGCTGAACTGCCTGATTACAAACAAATTGCCAATATCTATGTAAAGTACCAAGAAAATATTGAAGAGAACAATCTTGTAGATTTTGATGACCTCCTCATGCTTACCTACAAAATACTTAGTGAAAATGAAGCGCTGAGGAAAGAGACAAGTAAAAGATACCAATATATCATGGTAGACGAGTACCAAGACACCAATGAACTACAGTTTCAACTTCTTGAACTTCTTTCCTCTGAACATAACAATCTCTGTGTTGTTGGTGATGATGATCAGAGTATTTACGGATGGAGAGGTGCAAATATTCGTAATATCTTAGAATTTGCAAACAATTTTGAGACATGCAAAACCGTGAAACTTGAAACAAATTACCGTTCGACCGAACCTATACTCAAGGCAGCAAATACACTCATAGAACACAACTCCACACGTCTGGGTAAAAAACTTACTTCACATAAAGGAAGCGGTCAAGAAATCAAACTCCTTCATTCACTTGATGAATCTCTCGAAGCCAAATCCATTGCACATGCAATCCAAAAATTGCTTGATGAGGGTGCAGACCCGGACGAAATAGCAGTGCTTTACCGTATCAATGCACTTTCACGTTCACTTGAAGAGGGTTTTACTAAGGCCGGTTTAGGTTTCAAACTCATCGGAGGGATGCGTTTTTATGAACGTGCAGAGATAAAAGACCTCATTTCCTACTTGAGAGTCCTCTCAAATCCACATGATGATTTTTCTCTCATACGTATTATCAATAAACCTAAAAGAGGTATTGGAAAAGCATCTATAGAGAAACTCCAAAAAGCTGCTTATGATAACAAAATGTCAATATTTGAATATATTGAAAAATCAACACAAGGTGAACTTCCCAATGTTGCGAGTAAAAAAGTTGTCACTGCACTGGGTAAACTTGTTGAAGATATCACCTTTTTAAGAGAAGCATTGGAAAATGAACTTGGCAACTTTATTACACTCTTTGAAGAACGTATCAAGATCAAAGACCATTATGCCGGTATGGTAGACGGTTTTGATCGTATCTTGAATATCGATGAATTCTATGGATATTTCAGAGATGCTGTAATTAAAAACCCTGACCTTTCACTTGATGAATTCCTAAATGATATCTCGCTGCAGAGTGACCAGGATCAGGTGGAAGAAGACACGATCACTATTATGAGTATTCATGCAGCTAAAGGTCTGGAGTTTGAACATCTTTTTGTTATAGGTCTTGAAGAAGAATTTTTTCCTCTGCTAGGAGAAGGTTCAAACATGGAAGAAGAGCGCCGTCTAGGTTATGTAGCGATCACCCGAGCGAAATCAGATCTTACACTTTGTTATGTAGACAGTCGTTTTTACAAGGGTCGTCGTAAGATGATAGACAAAAGCCGTTTCTTGGGTGAAGCTGGACTTATCCAAGATACCAGTCTCAAGATCACAAAAAGTTCTGCTTTCAAAAAAGGAGACCTTGTGAAACACAAGATCTTTGGGATCGGACGTGTGCAAGCTGCCAACAAATCTGGTAAAGAGTACAAACTGCTTATTAACTTTGGTGGGAATAAAAAAGAGATACTAAGCTCATTTGTACAATCGATTTAAAGAAAACTCGTGAATAGATTATTTGTAGTCAATAAACCTATCTTTCGTTCTTCTAACGGATATATGGGTTATGTAAAACGCAAATATGGGACGAAAAAAGTAGGCTTCTCAGGTACACTTGACCCCTTTGCGACGGGGTGCCTCATTGTTGCTACAGGACAATACACCAAACTTTTCCAATACCTCAACAAAACGCCTAAAAGCTATAAGGCTACCCTATGGCTAGGGGCTAACTCTCCAAGCCTTGATATAGAGAAGATAGACAGCATTAAAGAGGTATCTTCCTTTTCAGAACAACGCATAGAAGAAGTGTTGCAATCCTTACAGGGTGAACTCACCTATTATCCTCCAAAATTTTGTGCCAAGAAGATAAACGGTAAACGCGCCTACGAACTTGCTCGTGAAGGTTTGGAGGTAGATCTCAAGACTATCACTTCCACGATCTATGATATCAAACTGCTGAACTATAACCATCCTTTTGTACACTTCGAAGCCAAAGTCAGTGAAGGGACATACATACGCAGTCTGGGTGCACTTGTCGCAGACAAACTGGGTGTAGATGGTACACTCTCCAGTTTACACCGCATCCATGAAGGACAGTTCTATTATGATAATGAAAAAGCCCTTGATCCCTTCACACATTTAGCTCTTCCTCTCAATGTATATACAGGAGAAGAAGAATACATGGAACTGGGGAAAAAGCTCTCCGTAGAGTATTTTGAAACAAAAGAGGATGGTGTCTACCTCATAGAGACATCAAACTTTTTTTCTATCATAGAAATACAGGATGAAGAGGTCACATATCGATTTAACCGTATCCCGAAGTTTGAGGAAAATTAATGCACACTGTCAAAGCACATGCAAAAGTAAATATCTTTTTAAAGATCACCGGTCATAAAGACGGCTATCATACCCTGCTCTCAAGATTTATGAGGGTAGAAGACTTGTATGATACCATCACCTTTGAACCATGTGAATGTGATACTTTTACCATAGAAGGCTGTGATGATATACCGCTTGAATCAAACACCATATACAAAGCCTACAAAGCACTTAATGACTATACCGGAGACTTAGACATACTCAATTACTTTTACAAACATAAGGTTGTCGTTACCAAACGCATACCAAGTCAAGCAGGTTTAGGTGGAGGCAGTTCTGATGCAGCAGCTTTTATGCGTTTGGTCAAAGAAGTTTGTCATCTGATGATCAGTACAGATGAACTGGCAAAACTGGGAAGTACTATAGGTGCAGACCTTCCATTTTTCATCTACAACTATCCTTCAGCCAATGTAAGTGGTTTTGGAGAAATTGTTGAGCCTTTTGAAGAAGAACCACTTCCTCTAAAACTCTTCACTCCTGACATAGGCTGTGATACTACTATGGTCTATAAAACATTCAAAGAATATCTCTTGAATGACATCCGCTTATCCTCTTTCATAGAGTGGGAAAAACTCGATTCAAGAACGTTACTGGAACGCATCGAAGATCCCGTAATACTCAACGATCTCTACAGTGCTTCTCTTATCGCTTATCCAGAGTTAAAAAAAGTTAGTAAAGAGGGATGGTTCTTTTCTGGAAGCGGAAGTACATTTTTCCACTTGGTTTAAGGTGCTCCCTATCGACAGGTTTATGTCATTTAATAGGTGTCTCTTCCTTCAAAAAATAATTTATTAATCTATTCTAGTTATAATAAAAGAATTTAATGTAAAGAAATAACAATGTCAAAACTCCCCCAATATCCTGATATCTTCAATGAACTTAAAGAGCAAGTACGTAAAGCTGGTCTACTCGATCGTGTACCTGTTCGTGGTAGCATAGAGATGATCGCTATTCTTGTCTCAATAATAACAGCACTAGCTACTGCAGCATTTTGGAACCCTGTACTTTTAGGACTCTTTTTGACATTGATATTCACTCGTGCCGTGTTTGTTTCTCATGACATCTTACACACGCAGTATTTTAAAAACAAGGGCCTGTCAAAAAAGCTTAGCTACCCTTTTTCAGCGCTCATACTCAGTAACTCCTCTTCATGGTGGGACTATAAACATAATGTCAATCACCACACCTACTGTAACATTGTGGAAAAAGATGCTGATATACGTGCTCTTGATGGTGCCTTTACACCCCAAAAAGGGAACAAGCCTTTTATCAAAAAGTATAAACACCTCATCTTTTGGGGAGCAATGTTTTTTATGTTCCCCGCATTTATAGCACAGTCATACAAATTTGTGATCACACGAAAACTCTGGGGCGAATTTGCATTGATGCTTCTCCACTGGCCTCTTATTTGGGGCACACTGATCTACCAGATAGGTGCAGTCGATACTCTTATCGTCGCATTGACACTTAATTTTGTGCTCTCACCATGGCTTGCTTTCGGTTTCATTACGAACCACTTGGGGTGTGAGACGTTTACTGAAAAGGAAGCTAAAAATTTCTCTTGGATGGAACTGCAGATGAGAGGAAGCCGTTCTTTAAAAGGCGGTTTTTTAGTACACTGGTTCTACGGTGGACTCAATACACAAATAGAGCATCACCTCTTCCCGAAAGCACCACGTTTTAATCTGCTTAAAGTACAAAAGATGACAAAAGAATTTGCACAAAAGTACAATATACCCTATTTTGAAACGACACCAATGATAGCCTATATACAGATCAATGACGCGTTAAAAGAGTATTGAAGTCTCTATCACTCTTTTGCTTTCTTCTTTAGCATAAGTAAATATAACTCTTCAACTTTATCTCTTGCCCAGGGTGTTTTTCTTAAAAATTTTAGGCAGGAATTGATACTTGGATCATAATTAAAACATCGTATGTTTACAAACTGTCCCAACAGTTCCCAGCCGTACTCTTCCTGTAACTCTTCAAGAATCTGTTTTAGTTTAACACCGTGTAGAGGGTTATTTTTATGTTCATCATTTGTCATATAACATCATACCATCAATATCCCAATGAAATGTTTGAAGAAGACCTTTAAACATTTCATCCATGGGTGCATATATCACCACTTCTTCTTTACTTAAAGGATGTATAAACTTCATCTTATCAGAATGCAACAACAATCTATGACACGCAAACTTCTCTCGAAACAGATTGTTATGTTCTCCTCTGCCGTGCTTGGTATCTCCTACTATAGGATGAAATATGTGTTTCATATGACGTCTAAGCTGATGTTTCCTCCCTGTCTTTGGAAAAAGTTTTACCAATGAATAACGTGCAACAGGATAACGGCTTACAGGAAAAGGCAACTCCACTGTAGCCAAACGTTCATACGCCGTTTGAGCCTCCTGTACTTCTTTGGTGATACCTTGTTTCTTTTGCTCTTTGGTATCTAACATCTGTTTGAGCGGATAGTCTATCAGGGACCTATCTTCAGTAAAGCCACGCACGATAGCAATATACTCTTTATGCACTTGGGATGAACGAAAAAGAAGAGACATTGTCTGGGCCATTTCACCATTAAGTGCAAAAAGTAATACCCCTGAAGTGGGTTTGTCCAAACGATGGATAGGATAGACATATTGTCCTATCTGATCACGTACCAATTGCACAGCAAACTTCGTCTCATGTTTGTCAATAGGTGACTTATGCACGAGTAACCCTGATGGTTTATTGATAGCCACCAAATATTCATCTTGATAGAGTATTTCCAAAGGGGTTGTTTCTGTA
>NZ_JBATIY010000075.1:0-6530 GCF_049668085.1 Sulfurovum sp.
ATGTTAAGCTTCATATTAATGGCTGTAGCTTTAGTGGGTGGTATTGTCTTTATCGCACTTACTATTCCATAGTAGTCGCTATTTCCCTAATGAATTTTCAATCATTCGTTTAGTTTGAATATGCCTAAACTTGAACATATTGCATATACATAGACCCATTTGAACCAACCCTCAAGGAACGTGTATCTGTTCGGGTATCTTCATTTTGAAGATACCTAGATATATCAAAAAACGTTAACACTATACTGGTTAGACACTAGCACTTTTTAAAACCATATAAAATATATAACACTATGAGGTTTTCATTACATTGAATATTCTAATTTAGTTACTGTTCCACTATTTAGATTTTTCATTGTCTTTACATCTCAGTGAATTGTCATACAGGACTATACAAGATTATTTGATATCACATCCAGTATCATAGCAATCATGTACTTCTTTGTCCAACTCATTTCTCCAGACAGATAACTGTATAGCTACCGACCCATATGGTTCGTGAAACCCATCATTTAATTCTAGCAGGCACCGTATATAGTCATGAGGATTGAGATGATGATCAATGAACCATCTAGCCAATTTTACGTCATTTTGCTCTTCTACTATTTTGTGCAGTTCCATGCGTTCCAATTCTGTCAATTCTCTTTTCATTGGTCATGTCCTTTTGAGTATATTATCTATCTGATACACTGATGAGAAACGTCTTATCAAAATGCTAAGTGTAGTATAAAATAGAAGTGTGAAAATAGCATGAAGAGAAAACCTTATAAAGTTATATATTTTATAGGGTTTACCCTATAGGTATTTTTACATTGGATTAAACATGAGTGTTTTTTATACAATCAATTAAATAATATTGTTTAAATTCATACTATCCTAGAAAGCGATGAAAGGCTCTTAAGCATTTTTGATATTTCTGATTTTATGATAATTTTTAATTTTAGATCGCATAATTCTTTTCATTGTATGTCTTCTTTACTTTTGTCCAAAAATTAAGACTACCTTGATATAAATGGTGTAGCTGTGATGATACCAGCATCTTTTATCTATTGATTTCTATTTTCTTTTATAATAAGCAGGATTCTTAATATGGATTTTTTACAAACATTATTACTTTTGTTGGCAATTACCGCTATTGGCATATTTAGCAGATATAGGCAGCTTTTTTCTGCCTCAGATAAACTCGTTTTAAATAATTTTGTTTATAGATTTGCACTCCCGGCATTATTCATTGACACGATTTCTGGCATACAGTTTAATCTCATTGAGATGGAGATTATTATTGGCTCTGTTTTGCCTGTCATAATTTCGATTATAATCATCATCTTAGCGTATACATTCAAGTTTATTAGTAAAGATCAGATGATCATTTCATCACTTACACTAGGTTTTGGTAGTAATGCTTTTTTTGGAATAGCTTATTTCGATTCATTATATGGGGGAGAAATTTTAGATTTTGCTGTATTAACGGCAAGTATATTAGGTATGTTAGGGGTTATCTTAAGTGTTGCATTTCTAGAATATGCCAAGAATGGCAAAGTTAAAATAGTGATTCTTTTTAATGTATTAAAAAGTCCACCTGTTTTTGCAATTTTTATAGGTCTAGCATTAGCACTTTTCGGATTTCATATAGCGTTCTTTGACAAAGCCAGTGCTCTTTTAGGCAAAACAGCAGGTGGCTTAGCCATTTTTGTTCTGGGGATGTTTATATATGACACTTTCTCAATTCAACTTATTAAGACCGCACTCCCTTATGTCCTTTTAAGAGCTATATTACTACCAGCTACTACATTTCTGGTTCTTCTTTTTTTACCTGACATGATAGATAAGATGTATACTTTTCTTTTTCAGCAAAGTGGTATACCTGTTGCAATAGCCTTGGCTGTCATAGCACAAAAATATGATTATCATGAGAAAAAAATTTCTTCAATAGTGATGCTAAGTTCGCTTTTGAGTTTTTTAGTTTTAGGTTTATTGTATAATTTGAGTTAATGACGATGGGTATAAATTAAAAGAGTTTGTAATTTAATAAGATGCCGGTCTTTGCCTTTTTTAATGCGGGTGTTTCCTTATCCACAGTTTTATTATCAATCTTACATCCTGTAAGTTTGGCATAATTCTTGGACTTTATGTTGTTAAACCACTAGGTATCTTTGGTGCTGTTTATCTATCAGATCGTTGTGGTTTTGCCAGAAAACCTGATTCACTTCGATGGGTTGATATCTTCGGTGCGAGTCTTCTTGGTGGAGTAGAATTCACCATGTCTATTTTTGTCAGGGATATTGCATTCAGTAACACTGAACTTGTGAATTTAGCCAAATTATCGATCATACTCTCATCAATTATTAGTGGTGTTTTAGTTGCTGTATGGATATTTAAAACCGTATTGATACAAAATACGAAGTTATAAAAAATATGTATTTAATCTGACTTCTCAATTTTTTGACACCAACACCATAAGAGATCAATATTGATCTAATTGCCAATATTATCGTCATAACAAAAAAAGAGTATACTACTTAAAAAAATGAGGCCATTATGAATCGCTATTTCACATTGGAGAAAGCTCCAATCTTTATCCAGTTTATTATTACATTAGGACTATTTATTTCTGTAGAAGATTTCAGTAGTATTAGGTCATTTTCTACATTGGCTGTAGCACTTTTAGAGTTTATTATCATCCTTGAACTAGTTCGTATGCTAATCGAGTTTCTATTTGGTAATGAAAACCGACTCAAATTACGATTAATGATCGACTCTACGATCATATTTTTCATCCGTGATATTATGTTAATTGTAAATGATAAATTTGATCTCATAAAAATTGTATCAATTCTTGGTATTATTGCGATACTTTTTGTATTTAGAATTGTCACAATGAAATACAGCCCTCTTTACATTGAGCATGAATATAAAAAAAGTTTTGACAATAATTAATTAAATATATCTTTTGTCATTTAAGTGTTTTTGATGTTCAGGACCAATTGAGGAAAAGGAATCTCTATATTATGCTTGTAGCGCGTTTTAGATCGAGATTAGGAAGTCTGATGTTAAAATAGATGCTTTTTACTTGTCTCACCATTTTTTAATTCTACTTATCATTTTCTTCTCATTTTTGATATTAAAAGTCTTATTTTATATATCATTTATTGATATGTAAATAAGTCGTGATTGTATCATTTTATAAATGATAAGTACAAGGCATATATAGATGATGATATGCTATTTATCTATTGTACATATTATAGGAATCATTTACACGATATAATTATTTTCAACTTGAGAAAAATTTCATTACAAATGACTTATTTTGTGGCAAAGAGAAGATATAATATTAGTTCTATATATTTACAGAAAAGAGTAGAATAAAAATGTTTAAAGAAATTTTTTTAAAACACATTAGGGAAACTATTGGGGAATCAAGCGAAATGAGTCGTTTCCTTGATATTCTCAAGCAGCTTATCCGTACACCTTCAGTGGTTGGAGCAGAGCATTCTTTTTTTCTTTCTTTGAAAAGAGAGCTGGAAGAGATAGGTATCCAAACCACACTATATGAAGGTGTACTGGTTGCTGAGGGAAATGATCCTGATAGCGGAATGATCAGCGCACATATTGATCGTCATGGTTTGATATGTACTGGCCCAAATGAATTTCAGTATGCTGCCTTCACGGCTCAGAATAGAGGGGATCTTACGGGGGACTCTGTAGCGGAAAAGACATATAGGGATATTATAGAACGTTTTATAAACCAGCGTGTTCAAGCCTATGATCCCTGGTCTGGAGCTTATCTTGGATTAGGGAAGATCGACAATGCCTATTTTTGTGAACGTAGAGCAAACCTGCTTTTTAATGTTAAAGGGTTGGAACATTTGTATGCAGGAACCCCTGTAGCATTTGTAGATACTTTGAGCTATGAAGAGGGGCATCTCTCCGCACAACTAGATAATGTGCTTAGTGCTGCGATCATTCTTTTTTTATATGAAAGAGGATACCAGGGAAGAGCTTTCTTTACTGCAGAAGAAGAAGCAGGGAAAAGCTGGCGTTTTCTTTTAGAATGGTTTAGAGGCAGGGATATTTGCACGGATGAGCTTTTGGTGCTTGATACAAGTCCATATCCCGATAGAAACAGTGCTGATACTCAGCATATTGTACTTAGGAATAAAGATTCAAATGCAACATTCACATCATCATTGACTCAAAAGATCACAGATATTTGCGATGATCTCTCGATTAGTTATGGGTATAAGGATCAATATATAGAGGCATTGAATGAGGTGCGCATAGCTCAAGGCAGCACACCTTATTCTTTAGGAAGCACAGAGATGGGACGTATCGTCAACGCAAGTGAGGGAACCATACAAGGAACAACCTTTCAGTTGCCTACAACAGGATACCATACGACAAGTGAAACAGTCTCTATGCCTGCTGTAATGGATGCGATAAAAGTACTTGAGGCACTCTATTTGGATGAAAGTAGAGTATAATATTAAAAAGAAGGGGTAGCACATGGAAGTAGTTGGATATATTGAATCAGTAGACTTACCGGAGATCGAACTGTTTGACTTAGATGCCAAGATCGATACTGGAGCAGATTCCTGCTCGATACATTGTGATGATATTGAGGTTGAAGGTGAAATAGTTACTTTTTTGCTTCACGATGAAGTGCATGAAGCTTATCATGGAAAAAAGATAACCCTGCCCATACACAATATAAAAAAAGTAAAAAGTTCAAATGGAAAAAGTGAAGAGAGAATTTTCATAAAATCCTTAATTAAGCTCGGTTGCAAAACTTATGAAGCAGAAATATCATTGGCGAACCGTGAAAATATGAAGTATCCTATGTTAATAGGCAGACGTTTTCTTTCGCATCATTATTTGATAGATGTTTCACATAAATATATAACAAAAAAGGATAAATAGATGACCGTGTACATACTTTCAAGAAATACAAAACTTTACTCAACTCAGAGATTAGTAGAGGCAGGTGAGGCTAAAGGGTGGAATATCCGTGTGATTGATTATTTGATGTGCAGTATTGAGATCATGAAGGGTGAATTGGCAGTGGTCTATGATGGGGAACTTCTTCCCGTCCCAGATGCTATTATCCCTCGTATTGGCGCAAGTCGTACTTTTTTCGGTACGGCAATGGTACGTCACTTTGAGATCATGGGTGCATTCAGTGTGGCAGGAAATCTTGCCATTGCAAGATCTCGAGATAAGCTTCGAAGCCTGCAAGTGCTTTCCAAGCATGGTGTAGATATGCCAAGAACTGTTTTTGCATCCAACAAAGCTAGTGCCAAAGATGTTATCAAACTTAGTGGTGGTACACCGTTGGTACTCAAAATTCTTGAGGGGACTCAGGGTGTTGGTGTAGTATTGGCAGAAACACAAAAAGCTGCACAGTCTGTTTTGGATGCTTTTTATGGTATGGAGGTAAACCTTTTGGTCCAAGAGTTCATTAAAGAAGCGGGAGGGGCTGACATACGAGCATTGGTTGTCAATGGCGAAGTGGTTGGTGCGATGAAGCGTCAGGGTGCAGAAGGAGACTTCCGTTCCAATCTTCATCAAGGGGGAAGTGCTACTGCTTATAAGCTCAATAGAAAAGAAAAATCTATGGCATTAGCAGCAGCTAAAGCAATGGGACTAGGTGTATGCGGTGTAGATATGATCCCTTCTGATCGTGGCCCATTGGTTATGGAAGTCAATTCTTCACCTGGACTTGAGGGCATAGAAAAGGCTAGAGGTATTGATATAGCAGGTAAGATAATGAATTATATTGACTCTAGTATTTCACCTTTGCCTGATAATAAAAAACGTCGTATTAAAAAAGATAATATTGGAGCATAAAATGGATGAAAAGTCTTTTGTTCTAGGTGGTGTAGAGATATTAAGAGGTACTAAGAAGCGGATTGAAATAAGTCTGCCAGGCTTCTATGGTACTCCAACATCTTTAACTGTACATGTGATTCGTGGTAAAAGAGCGGGCCCCATTGTTTTCATTTCTGCTGCGATTCATGGCGATGAATTGAATGGTATTGAGATTATCCGCCGCTTAAAACAGATTCATTTACTCGATAAGCTAAAAGGAACACTTATTTTGGTTCCGGTAGTCAATATTTATGGGACGATGAATCTTACTCGTTATCTGCCCGACAGACGTGACCTTAATCGAAATTTTCCAGGATCATCCAAAGGCTCACTCGCTTCACGTGTGGCTAAAACTTTTCTTGATGAGATCGTTTCTAAATGTGACCTTGGAATTGACTTGCACACTGCGAGTATACATAAAGATAATCTTCCGCAGGTGAGAACCAATATAGAAAATGAGTATACTTTGAGGCTTGCACTTGCATTTGAGGCACCAGGGGTATTACACTCTACACTTCGTGATGGGTCACTGCGTGCTGTGGCACAGGACAAGGGTGTTCCTATTTTACTTTATGAAGCAGGTGAGGCATTGCGGTTTGATGAAAAGTCCATAAAGATTGGAGTCAAAGGTATCATTAATGTACTCAGAGCCAATGAAATGC
>NZ_JBATIY010000076.1:0-12950 GCF_049668085.1 Sulfurovum sp.
GTGTTATAATGCTACCCATACAATAATAAGGTTATACAATAGTGGAAAACACGTCAGCAAAAACACAAAAATTCATTTTAAAGCTCTTTCCTGAAATTATGGTCAAAGGTTCTTCTGCCAAAAGACAAATGGTTGGACAGCTTTATAACAATCTTGTAAATCTTTTAGGCAGATACAGTACTGAGATCACAGTTAAAAAGTTTTCTGACAAACTAGAAGTTGTTACCCCTATCGAAGTACTTCCAGAGGTACGACAAACACTGCTTGACACTCCCGGCATAGAACAAGTACTTGAAGCGTTACAGTTTGATGGAATGGAAACACTTGAGCAGATAAAAGTCAAGGTGAATGAAACTATGGCAAAAGAGATCATAGGAAAGACTTTTGTTGTCCGTGTAAAACGTTCAGGTAAACACCCTTTTAGATCTACTGAGATAGAACAAACAGTAGGCGGATATATGCTGGCACACAATGAAGTAAAAGGTGTGGACCTTCATGATCCTGAAGTGACCATACGTCTAGAACTTATTAATAACCAACTGAATATCATCACTATAAAGCATGTAGGACTCGGTGGTTTTCCTTTAGGTACTCAAGGTGATATACTCTCTCTAATGTCAGGTGGTTTTGACTCTACGATCGCCAGTTATTTAACGATGAAGAGAGGCATCAAAACCCATTTTATCTTTTTCAATTTAGGTGGTATAGCACATGAAATAGGTGTAAAACAGGTTGCACTCTACCTGTGGTCCAAGTTTGGTGCATCGCATCGTGTATCTTTCATCTCTGTACCTTTCGATGCTGTTATCGAAGAGATATTTCGTTCTACACATGAATCATACATGGGTGTGACACTTAAACGTCTTATGCTCCTTGCTTCTGAAAAAGTGGCGGATGAGATGGAGATAGATGCATTGCTAACGGGTGAAAGTGTTGCACAAGTCTCTAGTCAGACACTGCGCAACCTTGCACTTATAGACCAGGTGACAAATAAACTTATATTACGACCGCTAGCAACGATGAATAAGCCGGAGATCATAAAGATAGCCAGTGAGATCGGTACACGCCGTTTTGCAGAGAATATGCCTGAGTATTGTGGTGTGATATCTAAAAATCCGATTACACATGGTTCGTATAAACGAATGGAAAAAGAAGCAAAACGTTTTGATTACAGCATTTTAGATAAAGCAGTTGAAGATGCACAAAAGATCTATGTAGATGAGATCGTGGATGATGTAACCAATGCAGCACCTATAGAGGTCATTCATGATCTAAGTGATGAGAATTATGTGGTGATAGACATCCGTGCAGAAGATGAATGCATAGAAACCCCATGCAAAAGTATTAAGATACCTTTTCATAAACTCAAAACAGAATTTAAGAAACTACCACAAGATAAAGAGTACCTGCTCTATTGTGATAAAGGTGTCATGAGTCAGCTACATGCTCAATACCTTCGTGATGCAGAAAATGTTATGAACGTTAGGGTTTACAGACCAAAAGCTTAAAACCTTATAGACTTATATATTTTATAAGATTTAAAAAATATTCTAATTGGCCTGATAAGACCTTAAACACCATTTCAAAAAAATATTAGCTACAATATAGTTATACTTAATATGAGGTCTTTAACTATGAAACATTTTGAACAATTTTTAGATGCACTACACTTAGAAGATTTACATAATGTTGCACATCCGTCAATATTTGATGAGAATGATGAGTATGATATGCTCATTGTTCGTCTGCCTGTAATAGGTGAAAAGCTAGAAGCCCAAACTTTTGGATTTGTCATTGAAGGACAAAATAGTTTTTTATTTAATAGAGACAAAAAAGAGTTTGAATTGCTTGAAGGTCATTTCATTGGACCGTACAAAATCATTGACCCAATGATAGATTCACTTCTAAAATCCTTTGAAAAGTATCGGAGTATGATTGTAGACATGGAAGAACTTCTATATGAGAACAAGAATATAGAGAATTTTATGACAGACTGGATAGGTCTTAAACGAGATATTTTACTCATTCAAAGGATACTTGAAAGAACTTCTGAAATGCTACTTGAGATGATACATCATTATCAAGATACGACAGATTTTCCAATGAATCATTATGTAGATATTCACGAACATACAGAGCGAATTTTGAATTCGGCAACACATCAGCTTTCTAAACTGGATTATCTCTATAACTTCTATAGTGCCCGATCCAACGACAAGATGAATAAAATGATTTATATTCTTACCATCATTTCTGCGGTCTTCCTTCCTCTAAATCTTTTGGTTGGTTTTTTCGGAATGAACACAAGTGGATTACCCTTTACTTCACCTGAGCAAACCGGTACGATCAATGTTGTTTCTTTGATGTTCTCTCTAAGTATTCTGACCTTCATTGCAGTTTTAATATGGCATAAAAGATCTCAAAGAGCATGACAGAAATTGTTTCATATTCTTTACATCACATAAAGCCATAAAAAAAATTTATGTGATAAACTTTCATCTCTATAAATGGAGCATAACCTAAACAGGTGAAATGCCTCACTTTTTAAGTAGCTTAGCCCATGAGAAAAATGACACTTAAGTATTGATTTTGCATTCTTAATTAAGAGGATCTATATATAAGTATACATATATGAAGGAAGCGTATGTCCGATGAAATATTAGAACAAGTTCAGACTTTAGAAAAATATCTTAGTGAGCATATTGAAGGTGCAAACCTTGATGTCCATCCATATGAAGTCGCTGATCTTCTAATGACTATTAAAAAGATTGATGAAGAAACATTTACACAGTTTTTAAATAAACTCCCCAGAGAACTTTTGGCTGAAGTCATCATTGAATTCCCAAAATCAGATCAGGAAGAGATCTATGAAAGATTTGGTCCAAAGAAGCTTGCAAGACTAGCGGGAGAACTAAATACTAATGATGCAGCTGATCTCATCCAAAATATCGAAGATATGGATGAGAAAAAAGCAGATGCCATTTTATCTAATCTTTCAGAAGAAGACAGAGATACGATAGAGAAGCTTATTTCTTATGAAGAAAATGAAGCCGGTTCTCATATGCAAGCAGAGATCTTTGAGGCGCATATTGATGAAAAGATTGGTGATTCTATCTTGCGTCTTAAAAAGATGAAAGAAAATAATGAGATTGATAATGTTCATCATGTCTTTATTGTTTCAGATGGACATATATTTGTAGGTATGGTCCCCCTCGAAGATCTCATACTCCATGGTCCAAAAGAGTTATATAGAGATGTCATCAATGATGAAGGTAAGATCACAGTTTCTATAGATCCCCATGATGATATTAAAAAAGTAGTTGAAGCTGTAAGTAACTATGACCTTAGTGTTATTCCAGTAGTAAATGATCAAGGCATACTTGTAGGTCGAATTACCTCCGATGATATTTATGATATTATATCTGAAGAGGCAACAGGTCAGATCTATAATCTTGCCGGGGTTAATGATGATGCTGAACAGGAACAGAACTTCTGGCTGATCAGTAGATCAAGAGCTATTTGGCTTGGGTTAAACTTATTTACTGCGATTGCTGCCTCTTTAGTAATCGGAATATTTGATCAAACTATTCAGTCTTTGGTTGCACTGGCTATCTTGATGCCTATTGTAGCATCGATGGGTGGTAATGCAGGGACACAAACATTGACAGTTACAGTAAGACAAATGGCACTGGGTGAAATAGCTGGAGACGAGGCTCGACAAACTATTATCAAAGAAGTTTCCATTGCTCTCTTAAATGGGTTACTTTATGGTGTAGTGATGGGTATCATTGCATATTTATGGTTTGATCTGCCTATGTTAGGTCTTGTCATTGCCATGGCAATGGTTGCCAACCTCTTTGCAGCAGGTTTTTTTGGTGCAACCATACCCTTAGCACTTAAAAAGTTTGGTATTGATCCTGCTATTGGTTCAACGGTACTTTTGACAACGGTTACAGATGTTGTTGGTTTTTTCAGTTTCCTTGGTTTGGCAACTGTTATATTATTATAAATCAAAGGATTAGTATTATATGGGAACAGACAGTAAAAACAGTATAGCAGAATACAGTAGTAATTTTAAATACTACGTACAAGATTACTGGGATATCGTTCTAGGTGTTATGGCTATTGTTGCAGCTATCTTTATGCATAAAAGTGGTTATGGTGGTATCGCTACAGCACTCGCAGCTATAGGTATAGCTGCACTTTCTTTAACGGTTTCTGAAGTAGCTGAGATACTTTCTGAAAGGTTAGTAGAACCTTATGGTAGCATGGTTCTTACTTTTTCTGCTGTTATTGTAGAAATTATTCTTCTGTATATTATCTTACTTGAAGCTGTGCATTCTCCTGAAGTTGTTGAGACTGTAAAGGGTGGTATTATCTCAGCAGTTATAGTCGATATGAACGTACTTTTGGGACTTGCTGTATTTATCGGTGGTCTTAAGTTTACAGAACAGCAACACAACAAAGAGACTTCAAGTACTTATACGACTATCTTGTTTGTGACAGCCTTGGCACTTTTAGTTCCGAGTCTTTTAAGTGAGTCAGAACATGGTAAGGCAGTGATTCAAGAAACAAGTGTTATTATTGCTGGTGTACTCATGGCTTTTTATATTATTATCTTTATTTTTCAAACGAGAACCCATACACACTTTTTCCAGGCAACAGCGAAAAGTAGAATATTTAGACTTAAAAGGAAAATGAAGACAGAAGATCAAGAGATTGATGAAAATGAGCGTAGTGATTATGTATTTGAAAGTTTCAACAATATTGGAAATTTTAGTGTCATATTTATAGTCATTGCCTTTATAGCACTTGGTGCAGAAGTGTTTGCTACGGATGGTGTAAAATTGGCTAAAGAGTATGGTGTATCAGCAGGACTGGCAGGTTTGATCATTGCGATTGTTGCAGTTACACCTGAAATATTCACTGCTATCAAAGCAGCAAGAAATGACCAGATCCAAAGGGTTGTGAACATTGCCATGGGTGCTTCAGTGGTATCCATTCTTTTAACTGTTCCTATTTTGTTAGCCTTGGCATATATGAGTGGAATCAATCTCATGCTAGACTTTAACCCGCTTCAAGTAGGAGCTTTAATTATGACTGTTATCTTGGCATGGAAAAGTACAGAAGAAGGGCATACCAACTATTTTGAAGGTTTAGCACACTTGATGTTCTTTGTATGTTATGCCATTATTGCTGCCTATTATTAATAGGCAGTTAGCAGATGATAAAAAAGCAATTAATAAAGCAAGTATGAAAACTCTTCACAACTTACTATATATGCTATAATTTTAGAAAAGAAGTATTTTATGAAATTCTTAACCCTCTTATTTCTTTGCACCTTCTCTTTATATGCTGCTGATATAGATACAAAACTCTATGAGGGTAACAATACAATAGCATATTATGAAGAAGTGGAAAAACTTATTGAGAAAGAAAAGTCACTAGACCAAGCAGATATAGAGCGTATTGCCACTGAACGAATGATCTTGGAAAATCTAAAAAACATGCTTTCTTCTAAATCAAAAATTCATCCTCTACCTAATGCACTTTTGACAGATGGACAAAATATCAGAGCTGAAAACTATCTTTCCTATCTTAATGCTCTTGCAGATACTTATGCTACGATTGATATTTTAAAAGAAGAACAATCCAATATGCAATCTAAACGGAAATATTTAAGTCAAAGTATCCAGAATATCACAACTGAAGATAAAAAAAACTTACTGCTATACCAACTACAATATGCATTGTATAAACTTAAGGGAAATAGTAATAGCCTTTCCATCAAAGCATATGAAAATTTAGTAGAAGAAGGAGAAAAAGCTTTTAATCAAGCGTTACAAAGAGTTCTCTTTGAGATTCCAGCATTAAAGAAAAATATGACTGAAACAGAGAAAAGATTCCCTACTATTGAACAAGAAGCCGTTGCCTTAAATCTTACAAAAGAGCGCGAACTTATACATCAAAAAAGTATCTCCAAAGTTTTGAGCGATAAGATTCTAACCAATACAATGGACAGAATGGCTGCACTTACTACAAAAATAGATCAAAACATACTTCTATCTCTAGCCTACTTGCAAAAAGGTGAAAACCAAACATCACTTGATCTTTTCAATTCTGGGAAAATAGATTTGGCTACACTTACACCGGAACTTATGAGATACTATGCATTCAAACGTACTATTCTCAAGTCATTATTCAAAGAAAAAGCAGGCAACGTGGCACTTGCCCTCTCAAATGTAGAGGAAAGTGCGGAAAGTCTTTATGATTATACATACAATAAACTCACTGAATCCCTTTTTGTTTTTAATGAACGAAATATTTCCATAATAGATATAATTAAAGTAATTCTTGTCCTGATATTTGGTTTTATGTTAGCTGCATTTTATAAACGAAAAATCATGAATCTTGCCGTAAAGGAAAAACTTTCTACCTCTTCTGCTAAAATGATATCCAGTTTCGGCTACTATCTTATTGCATTTATTACTTTATTAGTTGCACTAAAGAGTATAGGACTTGATTTCTCCAACCTAGGCCTAATTGCAGGAGCACTTTCAATAGGTATTGGTTTTGGCTTACAAAATCTCGTCTCTAATCTTGCTGCTGGTATTATTCTAATGTTTGAAAGAACTATCCGTCTCGGAGATTATATAGAAATCTCAGATACTATTCGTGGTACAGTCAGTGACATGAAAATGCGCTCCACTACGATCACAACCAATGACAATATCGATGTCATTATTCCCAACTCTTCTTTTATTCAGAACAATGTTATCAACTGGACGTTGGAAAATGATATTAGAAGAATACATATCCCTTTTTCTGTTGCCTATGGTACGCCTAATGAAAAAGTAGAAGAAGTGATATTAGAAGAACTTAAGCTCTCAAATCTTACCTATGTCACAAAGCCTGCTAAATATACAACATCTATTTGGATGACCGCCATGGGTTCAAGCTCTGTTGACTATGAACTTATTGTATGGGTAAGAGGACAAGCTACTCTTAAACCTTCAGGCACAAAATCAGATTTTCTGAAATTCATCTATGCTGCACTCAATAAACACCATATTCAGATACCTTTCCCTCAGTTGGATCTGCATGTAAAAAAAAGTGGGCAAAAAAAAGATGATGATGCCCCACAGACTATTTAATTTTGCAATCATAGGATAATGGTTTAATCATACATGCAGATGGGTATTTAGTATGATATAATTTAATATATTTTTTAATGGAGAATAACATATGAAGCTACAAATAAGGTGGAGAATCAGTATACTATTTTTACTTATCTTTTCTGCTACATTATTTCTTAATGCCAAAGAAGAGGCAATAGTACAAAATAGTACATTTGAAAATGTCAATACAGAGAAGTCAGACACTAAACATGTCATTGGTGCTGTAGAAAATGTTCGACTTGTTCCTCCGAATGTCATACTTAAAGCACGTATAGATACAGGTGCCAAAACCACATCCATTGATGCACGAAACATTACGCCTTTTGAACGTGATGGAAAACAGTGGGTGCGCTTTGTCTGTGTGGCGGGGGAAAAGGAACATACTATTGAAAGAAAAGTGCTTAAAACTGTACTGATAAAACGTCATGGGGAGGAGTCACAGGACCGTTATGTTGTAAACATGCGTATCATACTTGGTGATGTCTCTCAACTCATTCCTGTCAACTTGAATGATCGAGATGACTATAAGTATCCGGTACTGATCGGACGTAATTTTCTGCGTGATTATTTTATTGTTGATGTTGCAAAAAAGTATCGACTTAAACCTATGGTCTTACCTAAATAATAAGGGGCTTTCATGTCTAGAAGATTTCAAGTATTACTCATTGCCTTTAGTTTAGCTCTAACAGGCTTTTTTATTGTTTGGTATAAAGTTGGTGTACTTGGGATACCATTCTTGCCGCATGAAAAACGTTCCGTATATAAAATAGGTGCAGAGATCTCCTTTGAAGGGAAGAATAAACCTGTCCTGGTATCAATGGCATTACCTGAGCCTCAAGAAGGGATTCAGATACTTTCTGAAGATATGGCATCTTCGGGTTTCGGTTATGCTGAAGCGCAAACAGAAACAGGGAAAAGAGCAGAATGGAGCAAGAGAAAGGTTACAGGACCTCAAATACTTTACTATTCTATTGAAGTATTAATAGAATCTGGTAAATACTCACCTAAATTACCTATTGTCTCTTTTGAGCAAGAAACTGAAACACTTAGTGATCTTCCTGACACCTTAAGAAATACAGCAAAAATACTTCTGGATGATGTACGATTCAGATCAGCAGACACACACTCCTTTGCTGCGCAACTGATTCATGATTTTAATGAAAAAGAGCCTTCTCAAACAGTAAAAATACTTCTTGCACAAGCAGGTGAAAGCAAACTTGACATTATCACTCGTCTTTTGCGATATAGAAAAATATTAGTACGTAAGATTCATGGACTCTATTTGGAGAATGAACGACGTAATATTGCATTAACACCTATGCTGGAAGTATATGATGGAAACAAATGGCAACTTTATGATCTAAAAAAAGGAAAAGTCACACTTGATAAAAACTTTTTTATTTGGCAGCAAGGCGGTGACTCACTCATAGATGTAACGGGAGCAAAAAAATCCCATATGCGTTTTTCTTTGAATGAACGTCAAGTACCTGTACAATATCTTGTTGATAAACAAGAGCTCTTAAAGAAGGCTGCAGTGTTGGACTTTTCTCTCTTCTCATTGCCTGTTTCTGAACAGAATGCATACAAACATATATTACTGGTTCCATTTGGTGCATTGGTAGTAGTTTTACTGAGGGTATTGGGTGGATTGAGAACATCGGGGACATTCATGCCTGTTTTAATAGCATTAGCGTTTATGGAAACAACGCTAGTTGCCGGATTAATAATGTTTATATTGATCGTAGCGATGGGATTGATCATTCGATCATATTTAAGCAATCTTAACTTGTTACTGGTGGCAAGGATCTCAGCTGTGATGATCGTGGTTATCCTTATTATGTCATTTATGAGTATTTTGAGTTTTAAACTTGGTATCAAGGAGGTACTCACCGTTACATTTTTCCCTATGATCATCCTAGCTTGGACAATAGAAAGGATGTCAATACTATGGGAAGAAGAAGGGGCCAAAGAGGTTTTCATTCAAGGTGGCGGCTCTTTGATAGTAGCTGTTTTCGCCTATTTTGTCATGAGTTATCCTCTTGTTTCACATATTGCTTTTAACTTCCCAGAGTTACTCCTGGTAGTTCTGGCGTTAACCATCATGTTGGGACGTTACAGCGGTTACCGTGTAAGCGAACTCATCCGTTTTAGATCCATGGCGGACTGATACATGTTTGCTAACCCTTTTAAACTTAAAAAACTGGGTATATTGGGTATGAATAAACGTAATATCTACTATATTGGTGCGCAAAATGATCGTAAGTATTACCCTTTAGTAGACAACAAGCTCAAGACCAAAGTGGTTGCACAAAATGCCAATATTGCTGTCCCTAAACTACTTGTAACGATTGAACGCCAATCACAACTGCGTAACTTAGCAGAGATGTTGACCGGTCTTGATAAATTCGTTATCAAACCCGCTCAAGGAAGTGGCGGAAAAGGTATTTTAGTGATCATGAAACGTGAAGGAGATGAATTCATTAAGCCAAATGGACAGAGATTGGGGCTTAAAGATATTCAGCGTGACATATCTAACATTATAAGTGGTCTCTACTCTCTTGGAGGGAAACCTGATGTTGCTATGATTGAGACATTGGTAGAATTTGACCCAATTTTCGAACGTTATAGCTATGAGGGTGTTCCGGATATCAGAGTGATTATCTATAAAGGCTACCCTGCTATGGCTATGTTACGATGTTCGACCAGAGAAAGTGACGGAAAAGCTAATTTACATCAGGGTGCCGTAGGTGTTGGTATAGATATGGCATCAGGCAAATCTCTTTCTTCTGTACAGCATGGCAAGCCCATAACTCATCATCCCGATACAGGTTATGATTTTTTAGAGCTTGAAATACCATACTGGGAGAAAATACTCACTTTAGCAGCCTCATGCTATGAAGTCACCCACTTGGGATACTTGGGTGTAGATATCGTCCTTGATAAAAACCTAGGCCCATTGATCTTGGAACTTAACGCGCGTCCAGGTTTGGCCATACAGATCGCCAATAGGATCGGTGCTGTAAAACGTTATGATGTGATAGATAAACAACCAGAAGGGCTTGATATTTCACAGAGAGTTAAGTTCTCCATGAATCATTTTGGAACAAAACAAGATACATAACTGAGCAACTACATATCTTCTATAGAAGTGTGCATCATTTTTATGATGACGCACTATGGGTTTTCATATCAAAGAAAAAGTTTTTATGTACGCTAAGACTAAAACTTTTTATTCCTCCCATACATGTTTATGTTGATTTTTTTCAATTGAGAAGTACTCATCATCAAAATCTTCTTCCTCTGGATTATCCCAGCCAAAAAACTCATCTGTAAAAACTTTGACATAACCCATATCAATTAACATTTCATCAAGCTTTTCATAGTTTTTACCTGATTTACGACAGTATGCTAAAAGCATTTCACTATCTTCTTTTTCGACACCATTTACTTCCAATGCAAACCTAATTTCATCAAAGGTCATTTTTTCTCTCTTATATAATAAAATCCTATTCACAAAAGAAATTATATTCTATAATTTTGGATTTTGAGCTAAAAATAAACTTAAATTAAAACAAAATAAATTAACGAAATAATTCGTCTTCTACAGAGAGTAAAATATCCTCATCTGCTTTTAGATCTATTTGACTTTCACTCTCATGTGTACAAAGTTCTCTTAGGATAAGTTTCATCGCTTCTATACGTGCTTTGTGCTTATCATCAGAACGAATAATATGCCATTGAGATTCAGGTGTATGAGTCTTTTCAAGCATACGTCTCTTTTTTTGACTAAACTCAGTCCACATTGCCTGTGCCTGCATATCTATTTCGCTTAATTTCCATTGACGAAGAGGATCAGTACGACGTCTTTCAAAACGTTCATTTTGTACATCTTTTGTCACACTCAAATAGATTTTTATAAGGCGTGTACCATGTTTAATAAATGAATCTTCAAAAGGGATCACTGTATCTAAAAAAAGTTCATACTCCTCTTGTGTACAGAACCTGAATACTGGTTCAACCATAGCGCGGTTATACCAACTACGATCAAAAAGAACTATCTCACCACCCCTAGGAAAATGTTTGATATATTTTTGGAAATACCATTGTGACTTCTCTTCATCGGTAGGTTTTCCCAATGCAACTGTACGACAGTGTTTTGGGTTAAGATACTGTGCGATAGTTCCAATAAGACTTCCTTTTCCAGCAGCATCTCTTCCTTCAAAAAGGATAACCACTTTTTCTGACCTCTCCTCTATCTTTGTAAGTAACTTGATGAGTTCTGCCTGATATACTTCAAGCTCTTTCATCCTTGTGTAATATACATCTGCCTCATTTTGACGATGGCGAAGCGCATTATTCTCTTCCTGAAGCTTATCTATTAATTCTTTATTCAATGTATTTTCCATTATTATTTTCTTTCATAAATATATTGAGCTTATATCATATGTTCTCTTAACTAAAAGCAAATATATTGGTCTAAAATATTTTATATTCTTCTGTCCTAATTCATATTCATTAAAAAATTGACATCCCTGTTTTTGTCGCAAATAATTCTAAAGCTATAGTTCCCAAAAGAGAATTTCCCTGCGCATTCAAACCTGGTGACCAAACACATATCCCCATCTTTTGGGGAACCACAACAGCAATACCTCCGCCGACACCACTTTTACCGGGTAACCCAACATGAAAAGCAAAATCACCAGAGGCATCATAATGCCCACAAGTGAGCATTACAGCATTAATACGCTTTGCCTGTTGCTCAGTAATATGCACCATCCCATTGATCGGATCGACACCGTGATTGGCCAGATAAAGCATTGCCCTTGAGAGCATTTTTGTATTCATTTCAATAGCACAGTGTCTAAAATAAGTTTGTATAATATCATATACATCATTATCAAGATTGTTAAAACTTTTCATAAGATTGGCCAATGCCATATTACGGAAACCATGATCCATTTCTGAAGTTGCCACAATCTTGCTACAATTAACAGAAGTCTCATCTGATATATCTCTAATAAACTGAAATATCTCTTCAGAAGCCTTTGTACTGTTTCCAAAATAACTTATTAGAGCATCTGTAACATTAATGGCTCCAGCATTAATAAATGGATTTCGCGGGATCCCATGTTCATACTCAAGCTGTACAAGTGAATTAAATGGATCTCCGGAAGGTTCACGTCCGATCCGCTTGTATAAATTTGTACTATAAAATTTCAGTGCAAGTGTAAATGTAAAGACTTTTGAAATACTTTGAATAGAAAAAAGTGTGTTAGAATCTCCAACACTGTATTGAGTACCATCAAAAAGCGTTAGTGACATTCCAAATTGTTCAGGATCTACATTAGCTAATGCAGGAATATAATCTGCCACTTTCCCTTTGTTTGATAAGCAAGAAACCTCATGGGCAATCTCGTCTAAAATTAATTGATAATTCATATTTTCTTTTTATATTTTTGTTTCATCTTGAAGCGGTGTTTCCATTAGGCTTTCATGATGAAAAGGCTCCATACGCTCTTCAACTATTTTAAGATCATCAAATGCTGCAATATGAAAAATAGCATCCCCCTCATGAATAAGTGGGATCTGTGTTTTTCCTATAATGATACCAGCAAAAGGAGCTAGTACATCAAATCCCTGATTCTCATACATTTCATGAATCCTTGCAATGACCTCTCCTTTTTGCACAGCATCACCGAGATTCTTTATAGTTTGTCTCATACCACTCTCTTGGGGACGGATCCAGGTACTGCTTTTAGATATAGAAGTTTT
>NZ_JBATIY010000077.1:0-11026 GCF_049668085.1 Sulfurovum sp.
GTTTATGACCATTGCCACAACACCAGATGCAATGATAAAAGATTGTGAAAAAGTCTTTAAGAAAAAGAAAAAGAAGAAAAAATAAATTTAAACTAGAATAACTCTCTTGAATGGAGCACTAACAACCAAAAAGGAAATTCCTTTTTAGTTGTTAGTCTACCTCTAAAAAGATTTTATGATTTGGCTTTCTCCAAATATTTTCCCTCAACAGTATCCACTTTGATCATCTCACCTTCAAGAACATGAAAAGGTACTTGAACTACTGCACCACTTTCAAGTGTAGCCGGTTTTTTCCCACCTTGTGAGTCACCCTTGAAGTTAGGTGGTGTTTCTACGATCTTCAAAACAACCGTTTGTGGTATCTCTACTGAAATCGCTTTACCTCCATGAAACAAAATTTCAGCTTCCATTCCATCTATCATAAAATCAAATGTATCTTTGCCTACTTGTTCATGCGTAAGACCGATCTGCTCAAATGTTGTCGTGTCCATAAACTGAAGCATTTCACCATCATCATAAAGATACTGCATTGTTTTTTGTTCAAGTTCCGGTACATCAAATTTATCACCTGCATGTACAGTTTTTTCAATTGTTTTACCTGTAGAAAGATTCTTGATCTTCATACGTACAAAAGCTGCACCTTTACCCGGTTTGACATGCTGAAAGTCTGTAACCTTATAAGGATTTCCTGTGATTTCGAGTCTGGTGCCTTTTTTAATATCACCCATTCCAATTGTAGCCATTTTAGCTCCTTAAAAATAATGGCTGATTATAGCAAATGCTTGGTAAAAGGTTGTAGCGGCACCCTAAAAGGATGCCAAAAAAGTAGATTATCTAGTGATAGAAATAGAATGATGCTTTTCATCATGATCGGATTTTTCAAAATCCATTGCTTTTGCATTATCCATCAAGACAGGGACAAAGAGAAGTGAAACAAATACGGCTGCAACCGTACCCGAGATAAGTGCAACACCAAGCCCACCAAAGACAGGGTCACCAGCAAGTAAAGCGGAACCCAAAATAATTGCAACTGCCGTTAAAGCAATAGGTTTTGCTCTTGTTGCTGCTGCAATAGCAATAGCTCTACGTTTTTTAATCCCATCAACCTCCATTAAAGACTTGGCAAAGTCTATAAGAAGCAGTGAGTTACGTGAACTGATTCCTATAAGTGCAATAAACCCGATCAATGAAGTTGCGGTCAAGAAGAATGTCTCCGAAGTAAACCAATTGGCTACCCAGTGTCCTACAATAACACCTATCAGTGAAAGGAATGAACCTAACAGTACAATACCACTTATAGCGAAACTCTTATAGTAAATGACCAACAATAAGAATATCAATATCAAAGCAGCTATAAATGCAGCACCTAGATCTCTAAAAGTATCAAGTGTTACTTTCATCTCTCCATCCCAACGAATCAAGAATTCTTCATGCGTTTTTTTATCTGTTAAAGTAAAATCGAACATATACGTTGAAATACCTTCTTTAGTAATATTATAATCTTCAGAAAACTTTTCAAGCATGACACTACGTGCATCCAATAACGGATAAACTTGAGAAACCATATCTGTCTCTGCAACTACATTTACCATACGAGAAAGGTCCTTATGCATGATCATAGGGTTTGACTTCACTTTACGAAGATTAACCACTTCACTTAAAGGTACCATCATTCCTCTCATATTCATGAGGTTCAACGATGAAAGTTTACTTTGTAAGGCATCCTTATTAGCAGCAGGTAGATTTTTCGTCTCAACATCCAAGATCAGAAATATTGGTATCTGGTCTGGAGAGTTTTTGGAGTTTTTATGTGCAATGACCATGCCTTCAAAAGCCAGGTACAAGATATTATTTACTTGTTCTACACTCAATCCACTTCTGGCTATTTTTTCTTTGTCTGGTATCAGTTCAAATTTCTCATAGATTTCGTCAGCCATCACATCAACATCAACAAGACCTTCTGTATCAGATAAAATATTTGCTACTTTCGTAGAAATAGTTCTTACCTTTGCTAAGTTCTCCCCATGGACTTCAACCACAATAGAAGCAAGTGTTGGAGGTCCTGATGGTTGCTCCACAAACTTAATATTTGTACCTTCTACTATAGATAAACATGATTTTTTGATCTCAGGTCTTATACGTTGCACCATAAGAAATGATGGTTCCGCACGGTGATGTTTATCTGTAAGGTTAATTGAGATCTCAGCTACATTTTCAGTACGTTTCATACTTGCACCTTTTACAAGTCCAGCGTAATCGAGTGGAATACCCTGTCCTAAAAAAAGCTCAAGATTCATTATTTCATCTTCTTTTTTCAGAAAGTCAACTACACATGAAGACACCGCTTTCGTCTGCTCAATGGAAGAACCAGTAGGTGTATCAATATAGATAGAAAATGTGTTATCACTTTTCCCTGGTAACATTTTTGCCAGTACCATTTTTGTGGGGAACATCAAAAGAGAGAGAAAAAATGCTGCCGCGGTTAAAAAAATAACAAGTTTTTTCTTTAAAGCATCATCAAGAATACTATAAATAAAGTTTTCAAAATTTTTCATTATTTAGATCCCTCTTCATTTTTCTCTTCATGGTGATGACCATGTTCTGGTTTTTTAAGTAATTTTAGACTTAAATACGGTGTAAATATATAGGCAACAAAAAGTGATGCCAAGAGTGCTACAGGTACATTATAGGGAATAGGCTTCATAAATGACCCCATCATTCCCCCTACAAATGCCATAGGGACCATCGTTAGGATAATGGCCAAAGTAGCAATATTTGTTGGTGCACCAATCTCATCAGTTGCCTCAATCAAAAGTTCTCCCATCTCTTTATCTTCAACACCATGGCTATGTAAATGTCTATGGATATTTTCAATGACAATAATTGCCGCATCTACAAGTAACCCTAATGAGAGCAGGAGCGCAAAGAGTGTGATCCTGTTCATCGTCTGACCTGTCATCCATGCAGTAAATAACGTTACCGCCAAGATTGCTGGTACCGTAAAAGTAACAATGATAGACTCTCTCCATCCTAAAGCAAAAACCAACATCAACGCAATGATAATGATCGTAATAATTAAATGATGCATCAACTCATTTACGGCCTCATTTGCACGTACACCATAATTTCGGGTAGTAAGATATCCAATGCCTAACTCTTCAAATTCACGTTCATAGCTTTTAAGTACATCAACCACATCTTCAGAAACAAATACAGCATTGGTTCCCGCTAGTTTTGCGATGGTCATTGTAATTTGATTCTTTTCTTCACTCATTGTCACTTTGGTCTGTTCTGACTCATGATCTTGTGTTTGAGTATCTTTATTTTCTTCTTTCAAGAAAATCTTTGCCGTTCGGAAATTTTCTATATCTACTCCATTGGTCACTGAAGCTACATCTTTTAAATAGATAGGTGACCCCATATACTGTGCAACTATCACATTTCCCACATCATCAATACTTTCAATAGCATTTTTTACACCAAATATGACCAATTTATTTTCTCTGGTTCTACCCTTTACATCAGGAACATCAACTGCAATAGATTGTACTGCTTTCATGATCTGCCCTAAAGAGAGGTGATATGCTGAGAGCCTCCCCATATCTACCTCAATATTGAATTGTGCTTTTCGTGCACCTTTTAGTGTCGTTTTAGCTACATTATCTACAGCATTTATTTTTTGTTGTACTTTTCTGACCATTTCAAAAAGTGCTACATCATCTATACTGCTTTTTGTTTTTGGATAGAATGCTACTGTAACAATGGGAATATCAATATCAATATCAAAAGGCTTTACACTAGGCTGCATCACACCTTTTGGCATGATATCCATATTTTGCATGACCTTATCATAGAGTTTCAAGTTTGAGTCTTCTCTATTCTCACCGATATAGTACATGACATTAACAATACCTACATTGTCCATAGCCATACCATACACATGTTCTATACCACGAACTTCTCTCAATTTCCGTTCTAGTGGCTTTACAATAATATTTTCAATCTCTCTAGGTGATGCACCTGGCATGGCAACAATCACTGCCCCACCTGAAATAGCAATTTGAGGATCTTCTTCTCTTGGCATCGTATTGAGTGCAATATATCCGACAAGAAGTAACATAGCACCCAAAACAACTGTTAAGGGACTCGTTAAAAAACCCTTTGCCAGTTTTCCCGCTACGTTAATGATCTCATATTCTGTTTTAGTTTCCATTACAACCTACCTAATTATAATTTTGGCATACATCCCAGGATAGACAGAAGCACGTCCCTTACTGTCAAAATTCATTTTGATCTTAAACTTATGTGTCATAGGATTTGAACTTGGAATAATAGAAGTTATATGCCCCTCTGTCCTAAATGCAATAGAAGGTATTTCAATCTCAACCTTCTTCCCTAAATTGATATATCTCAATTGTGTTTCACTCAATTCTGATACAATAGTTAACTTACTAAGATCTGTTAAAACGACTGCAGGCATACCTGGAATAGCCATTTCACCCTCATTAAGACGTTTATCTACAATTACACCATCATTTGGTGCGTGAATCTTTAGATAATTATACTGATTTATTACTTCATCTTTTTTGGCTAATGCCTGCTTTACCTGCTGTTCTGCTATTTCTACCATATCTTTAAGGTTTTTTTCCGCAAGTTGCAGCATTTCAAACTCATATTTAGAAACCATTTTCTTCTTATAGAGTCTCTCATGTCTAGCAAGATTTGTCAAAATATTATTGTATTGATTTTTATTCATCTGAAGTGCAAGTCTGGCTTGAGAAATAGCTAGGTCTACCTGTCTTTCTGCAGACTCTATCTCTTTGGAATCGATCTCATAAAGAAGTTGTCCTTTTTTTACAATATCACCTTCAGATACAGCCATGTTTCTCACATACCCCATATAACGGCTGGTTATCATCTTTTGATTATCTGAAACAACTGAACCACTCAGATCTATCTCTGTTCCATTTGCCAAAGTCACCATTAATGCTAAAATAATTAATTTCATTAGTTTTTTCATACGTTTCCTCCTTTATTTAAAATACTATTTAATTCAAATATTTTTGTATTTCGTTCATTCTTCACTGTAAGTAACTTCAGTAACACTTCTAATTCCCTAGATTGTTTCATCAGTACATCTGAGATTGAAACGATGCCTTCTTTATATCGTGAACGATAATTTTCATATACTTTTCTTGCAAAATGCAATTGTTTTTTATAACTCTTTACATCTGCATTTTTACTTAAAATTTCTGTTTCAAGTTTTTTAACCTTTAATGCAATACCAGATTTGGCCAAAGAGACTTGATCTTGCACTTTAAGATGATTGACCTTTGCTTTCTCAAAATTTGCAGTATCAATTCCACCATTAAAGATATTCCATGTCAACTGTACTCCTACAGTATATGAATCTTTCTCTCTAAATTCATTCCACAACTCATCATCTGCACTTCCATACTCTCCAAATGCACCAATACTTGGTAAATAATTCGATTGTTCAACATCAATGGCCATTTGACTTATCTGCAATCCCAAAAGTGCTTTTTGTATATCTATATTATTACTTTCAATTTCAGCTGCATCAATACCTGGCATAGGTGCCATATCATTCACTTTTTTAATAGTATTCACCTCTTCATTCAATAAAAATGAGAGAAACTGATACGCTAGATCTTTATTGAGTTTGGCCTGGTTATGCATACTTTCAGCCTCTGCCCTACGTGCCTGAACTTCAAGCAGATCTATCTCTTGTGCATACCCTTCGTCTCCCATACTTTTAACTATATTTTCTAAATGGTTGATATTTTTAATGATCTTAGAAAGATTCAAAATGTAATTTTCAACCAAAGAGATATCATAAAATGCTTTTTTTGTCTGAAATATTTTTTCATTAAGAAGTTTTTGCGTATCCCACTGGCTCATACGATACAAAGCATCTGTAATACGTCCGTACTCTGTTAATTTTCCACCTGTATATAAAGGCAGAATATAAGAGATCTTTGTCTGATAGTGGTTTCTTGCTTCTGGATAATTTAAATCTGAAGGCTGCACATTCAATATATTTGGATTTGTCCCATCAAATTCAGCAAAACCGAAATCACCAAAAGTGGCTTCACGACTTTGTAATTTGAATCCAAATACATTTCCAGCATCGTTTGAACGCATTGCTGCAGCAGTCACATCTAGTTTACCGTAGTTATGACCTTTGGCAGCAGTAGCTTCATACGCCTTCATCTGCTCATTAAAATGCGATATTTTCAACTCTAGATTATTACTTTCCAACATACTAATAGCTTGCCTAAGCTCCAAGTTGTTCAAGCCTGCAAATAGTGGCCATGACAAAAGAAAAATAAGATATTTTTTCATCAGATGCGCTCCTCTTTCCTAAGATTACATTATAACTAAAGAAATAATTTTCTACTTATAAGTTTAATTAAATAAGTAACTATTATATCTAATATAACTTAAAGTAATTTACATTAGATATACCTTTATAGAAAAAATGAAAGTGTTTAAAATGTTTAAAGATAAAAATCAGGTAAGTGAAATTAACTAAGTGGAGTATCCACTTAGTTTTAAAGTGTTGCGTGAGAAACGCTAATACATGCTTCGAGTGCAGCAAGTTTTTCAAGAAGTTCTTTTTTGATTTTACCATCTACGCGTACAACAGCCAAAGCTTGTTTTTTACTGTCACGTCCGAGTCTAAAATCAGATATATTCAAGCCATTCTCAGCCATGATCCTACCTACATCACCGATCACTCCTGGAGTGTCTGTATTTCTAAAGAAGATCATCGTACCTTTTGGTTCAACATCTAAGATATAGTCATCTATTTCAATAATACGTTGTTCTGTATCATCAAAAACAGTTCCTTCTATAGAGATAGTACCTTCTGTAGTTGTAAGTTTCACACCAATTTTATTGGTAAATCCACTGTTGTTTGGTTTTACCTCTTTGATGATCTCTATACCACGTTCATCAGCAACAAACTCAGCATTTACATAGTTTACTTGATCTCCCAAAGACTCAGTAAGAACACCTACTGTTGCAAATGTACCCATAGATTCTAAATGATCAGCCACAGGACCAGATGCCATGACTCTAATCGACTTTACAGCACTTTTCGTGATCTGTGCAGACATATGACCTATCTTTTGAATAAGCTCCAAATATGGTCTTACAAAATCAGGGAGTTCATTCTCTTTGATCGGTAGATTAAGTGCATTCGGGTATGAAATACCCTTTGCTGCTGCTATCGCATTTTCAGCTGCCTGAATTGCAATATTCTTTTGTGACTCTTTTGTGTTTGCACCAAGGTGAGGTGTCACAGTCACATTGTCAAGATCAAGCAGAGGATGATCAGTTGCAGGCTCTTTGTTAAATACATCGATTCCTGCCATTGCTATCTTACCAGAAGTAAGACCCTCTAAAAGTGCATCTTCATTATAAAGACCACCCCTTGCGCAGTTTATAAGGATAACTCCGTCTTTCATCTTGGCTATTTCATCTTTACCTATCATACCGATTGTTTCAGAGTTTTTAGGTGTGTGAATAGTAATAATGTCACATGCTAAAATATCTTCAAAATTCTTAGTGTATGAAGCATCCAGATCTGTTACTTTGCTTGGATCAATATATGGGTCATACGCTATAACATCCATTTCAAATGCTTTAGCTCTTTTTCCTACACGTGAACCAATATTACCAAAACCGATGACACCAAGTTTTTTATCTTTGAGCTCAGTACCATACCAGTCCTGTCTTCTCCACACACGATCAAGTTTAAGGTTGTTATGTGCATAAGGAAATTGTCTTACACATGAAAGTAGATGTGTCATGGTAAGTTCAACTGCTGCAATAGTATTTGCCGTAGGTACGTTCATTACGACGATACCCTGTTTACTTGAACCAGGAATGTCTACATTGTCCACACCCACACCCGCACGTACGACTGCAGTTATCTTGTTGGCCTGTGCTAAAAATGCGTCATCAACATCTGTAGATGAACGTGTAATAGCAACATCTGCTAAAGGGATAAACTCAGAAAGAAGCTTATCTTTAGGCTCGTCTGCAGCATTAATAAATTCTATTTCACTATCATTTGCAAGAATATCTAATCCATCTTGATGAATATGATCACAAACAACAATCGTCTTTTTTGACATCTTATAACCTTTAATTTTGTGAAAATTGAAGTACCATGAAGTACGGAAGAATACGAATAATCGTATGAACCGCCTACTAAAGGCAACTCAATATTAAGAATTGAAAATAAGAGAATATGTTCTGAGACATATCTCTTATTTTAACTATTTGAAGCTTTACTAATTATCTTTTGAATTTATCGCCAAATGCATCCCCAAGAGTCATACTGTCATCTTGGTCTAAATTGAGTTGATCCATTGCTTCTCTTTCTTCTTGACGCTCAAGTCTTTTTACAGAGACTCTAATTCTATCATTGTTCGCATCAATAAAGCTGATCACACCTTTGATCTCTTGACCTTTTTCGATCTCATCAAATTTAAGTGGGTGAAGATCTTCTGTTCTAATAAGCGCATCAATATTGTCTTCAAGTGAAATGAATACACCGAAGTCTTTTTTATCTTTTACTGTACCAGTTACGATAGAACCATTTTTATGCGTTTCAGCGAATGCTTTTACCGGTGAAGCTTCAAGCGCTTTTTTACTCAATGAGATCTTACCTGCATCTCTATCGATCTTAATGATCTTCACTTCAACTTCGTCACCAACTTTAAGTTCAGATTTTGCATTCTTTGATTTGTCCCAAGAGATTTCTTGATTATGAAGAAGACCTTCAACGGCTCCAACTTTTACAAATGCACCAAAGTCAGTAATTGATGTTACTGCACCAGTTACAACATCACCTACTTTGTTTTCAGCAGTAAATGCATCCATAGGTTTAGGAAGAAGATTTTTAAGGCTCACTCTTAATCTTCTACCCTCTTTATCGATTTCAATGACTTCAACATTGATGTCAGAATTGTTTTCTAAGTAGTCTTTAGGGTGTTTAACATTTTTATCCCAAGAGATTTCAGATACATGAAGGAATGCTTCAAGATCTTCACCAAGATCAACAAATACACCATAAGGTTCAATGTTAGACACTGTAGCAGTTACTGTATCACCTACACCGATGATAGCATCAATGTCAGCCCAAGGATCAGGATTAGCATCTTTAATAGAGAGTGAAAGATGTCTTTTCTTTTTATCATAGTCTAAAGCGATTACGTTTACTTGATCACCTTCAGCAAAATATTTAGATGGATTCACTGGACCTTTGTGAGAGATCTGTGAGTAATGAACAAGACCGTCCATACCACCAACATCTACGAACATACCATAAGAAGTTATTTTCTTGATAGTACCAACTACTGGCTCTTTTTTCTCAAGAAGTTCTGAAACGATCTCATCTGTTTTAGCTTTATCACGTTCAATAAGTTCTTTTCTAGAAACAACTACTGAACCTTTATCTTTATCTACTTTTACGATAACAGCTTTTACTTTTTTACCAATAGGATCAATTTTTGAAGAAAGGTAAGAGAGTGTACGTGGCATAAAGAACTCTAAACCATCACAATCAACTACGTAACCACCTTTATTGGCTTTAGTTACTACACCTTCGATAATGTACTCTTGCTCTTCATCATACTCAGCAATAAACTCATTTAATGCTACTCTGCTTAAAGCAGCTTTATGAGAAATACGACCTCTTCCCATTGTAACAACATCAATAGTATCACTTACATTAAACGCAAGATTACCTTCTTCGTCTCTAAGTTCATCAAGTGTCAGAGTTGCATCTCTACCACCACCAATGTCGATTACTGCGATATTATCTTTTTCATCTATCTTTACAACTGTACCTGCTACTAAATCACTTTTTGACTCTGATTTTTTAAACGATTCCTCGAGCATCGCCTCAAAATCTACTTCTTCTATTTCGATATCTTCGAACTTCATACCTATCCTTATGTGTGCCTAATTTTGCGTAATTATACCCTTTTAACCATAAATATGGCTTATAGCGTAAAGGCACATAAGCTTCGCTGACACTTAGTCAACTTCAGCTTAGTGATCAAAAATCTTGTTAATTTTAAGTTTTAATTATTGTGTTTAGAAGTTTTTAAGAAGAGATACTCTCAAGAACATCAAAATACGTAGGAAATGTTTTCGCAGTACATTCAGGCTCATTGATGGTCACAGAGACTGGGTCTAATGCCAAAAGCGAAAAACACATGGCCATTCTATGGTCATCATAAGTGTCAATCGCTGCATGTTTAAGTACTTTTGGTGCAGTTATTTTAAGATAATCTTCACCCTCTTCTACTTCTGCTCCGACCTTACGAAGTTCTGTTGCCATAGCAAAAAGTCTATCTGTCTCTTTTACGCGCCAGTTATAGATATTTCTAAGTGTTGTCGTACCCTCTACAAAAAGTGCTGTAGTGGCTATGGTCATAGCGGCATCAGGGATATGGTTGAAATCCATATCTATAGCATGAAGTTCACCTTTACTTACAGATACATAGTCATTACCCCACTCTACCACTGCACCCATTTTTTCCAGGACATCTACAAATTGAACATCCCCCTGGATACTCTTTTTTCCAATACCCGTAACTTTCACTGTACCACCTTTAATGGCAGCAGCAGCCAAGAAATAAGAGGCAGAAGAGGCATCACCTTCTACCATGAAAGTCTCTACAGCTTTATAGATTTGTTTACCTTTTATACTGAAAGTCTTATAGTTGTCATTCACCACATCTATACCAAATTCTTTCATGATATGCAGAGTAATATCGATGTAAGGTTTAGAGACAAGTTCTCCAATAATAGTAATGGTCATATCTTCTTTTGCCATAGGAGCAGCGAGCAACAGTGCAGTCAAAAACTGACTTGAAATGGCACCGTCTATTTTCACATCTCCACCTGTCAATCCATCCGCTTCTATCAAAAGTGGTGGGTATCCTTCATTCTCTTTGTAGCTTATCTTTGCACCGGCTTCTAT
>NZ_JBATIY010000078.1:0-5843 GCF_049668085.1 Sulfurovum sp.
CTCTCCTCATATGAACTTCTTTCACTTTCGATGACATACAGCATATAAGAGACAACCAGGTACCCTAAAACGATTTGAGAAAGCAATTCCCATTCATATACGAACTTAACACCTGTCAGGTAAGAGAACAGAGGAATGAACAGTAAAACAACAAACATGTTCGTACTCCACCGAATACCCTTTTCTACCCCTAAAAAGAAGAAAACAAAGATAGGTAAAGCAGCCAACCAAAACAGTGAAAGTTCAGGATCCTGATCTGGTACGATCAATGACATGGAAAGTAGAAAAGTAAGTGCCCCTAGTATCATATAAGAAGTATGATTGATATTGATATAGTGAGGAAATATAAGATAGGCTACCATCAGAATGGAAATGATGAAGAGTTCAATGAACATCATTATGTAGTAGCCCTGAGACAAGTTTTCATACGCATAAAGAAGCATCACAAAAGCACCCGCCAAGATGAACAGATTCACCATGGTTGCTCTTAGTCTATCCCGACTTTTGGGTATAAAATACTTACCTTTTAATACTTCTTCTTCAAAAAATTTCAACTATCATACCCTTTATAAACTATCTATTCAAGTATATTATGAGGTTGATTAGTTGATGCTTATAAAACTATTTTTTCAAGTAGCCCATCGCAGTAGCGATAATATCATCATCATCTTTACTGCGTGATTTGAGTACTACTCTCTCTTTACCCTCTTCTATAAATTCTATAAAGACATTTTCACCATACGAAGAGACCTTAGAGATGCCCTTTTCTCTTGCCAGCACCTTCATCACGATCACATCGATGAACTGTCTCGTGATCACATCAAGTTTGCCAAACCTATCTGCGATCTCCGATTCTATCTCATAGACCTCACCTGTACTTTCACACAACGAAAGACGTCTGTAAAGTTCCAGACGGAGTCTGTCCTCTTCTATCAGTTCTTCATTGAGGTACGCATCGATAGAGAGTTTCATATCGATATTCTGCACCACATCTTTGTCTTGTCCTGAGAGTTCTTTAATGGCATCTTCAAGCATACGCAAGTAAAGAGAATACCCTATCTGTTTGATGTGTCCAGACTGTGCTTCACCGATGATATTCCCTCCACCACGTATCTCAAGGTCATGGAATGCCAGTACAGCCCCAGATCCTAGATTTGAGTGTGACTCAAGTGCAAGCAGACGACGTTTAGCATTGTCTGTCAAACGTTCTTTGTCCGTGACCATGAAATAGCAGTACCCCTCTTTGCCACCACGTCCTACGCGCCCACGAAGCTGATGCAGGTCTGCGATACCAAAATTGTCTGCCCCATCAACGATCATCGTGTTGGCATGAGGCATATGGATACCTGACTCTACGATGGATGTGGAGAGCAATACATCATACTCACCATCTTCAAAGAGCATCATCTCATCTTCAGTCTCTTTAGCTGAGACCTTAGAGTGAAGCACAGCGATACGAAGTTTAGGCAGTATCTCAAGCAGTTGTTTCTTTTTCTCTTCTATCCCTGCGATGGAGTTAAAGACATAAAATATCTGTCCCCCACGACGCATCTCACGAAGAATGGCCTCTTTGATGATCTTATCATCATAACTCTTCACAAAAGTACGTACTCCTTGACGTTCCGTAGGAGGTGTGAGAATTTCAGAAAATGACTTTACATCGGACATTGCAAGGTTCAAAGATCTTGGTATAGGTGTGGCCGACATAGAAAGCAGATGCACATCAATGGCTATCTCTTTGAGTGCCTCTTTTTGTTTCACACCAAATTTATGTTCTTCATCGATGATCACAAGTGCCAGATTTTTAAATCTTGCTTTGAGTAAAGCATGCGTTCCCACTACCACATCTATCGTTCCTGCTTCCAATCCTTTGAGCGTTGCATTTTTTTCTTTTGTCGTTGAGAATCTGTCCAGTTTTGCTATTTTTATATCATGTCCGTAAAAACGCTCTTTAAGACTTTTATAGTGTTGAGAACTCAGCAGTGTTGTGGGTGCTATCATCATCGCCTGGTAACCATTTTTAACCGCTATGAACATTCCATTCATAGCCACTTCTGTTTTACCAAACCCCACGTCTGCAGAAAGTAGTCTGTCCATCATTTTTCCAGAGCTCATGTCATCTAACATGTCATTAATGGCACGTTCTTGGTCTTCCGTGTGTACGAAACCCGCTTCAGACATGAAAATAGCGTGCTCTTCCATATCTCTTTTGAGCGTAATACCTTTTTTCAAATGACGCTGGGCTGAGAGATTGATGATCTGTGAAGCGATGGCAAAAAGTTTCTCTTTGACTTTGGCTTTGAGCTTTTTAAAGCTTGCTTTACCCAGCCTATCAAGTATAGGCAATACCCCGCCCTCTGCTACATAACGGTCTATCACTTCAAGATTTGAGACAGGAATGAGCAGTGAATCTTCATTTTGGTAAAACATCACGACAAACTCACTGGTAGCCCCCAGTACATCCCGTTTTTCTATGCCCTTGAAGATACCTACACCGTAATTCTCATGTACCACATAGTCACCCGGTTTAAGCTCATCAAGTATAATAGTAGCTTTCTTTACCTTTTTTCGTTTTATAGGTTTATTGAGTGAGAGTATCAGTCTGTCTGCACCTAAAAGATTGACTATACCCTCTTGGTAAACAAACTCTATATTTTCAAATGAATCCAGCTCTGAACCACGTACAATACTCTCATTTTTAGCAATAATGGTGATCTTCTTGTCTTTATGAGATTCTAAAAGTTTATTGGGACTTACTGCTTCAAGGTCACGGTATTTGTTTCCCTCCGGGATAGCCGGCAGTAAAAATGACTTCCTTGGGACAAGTGGTTCGTCAAGCTCATAGACTTCTTTGAGCTCATCATCTAACACAGATGCCCATACAGCATCAAAAAGGCTTAAAGCACTCTCTCCAAGATCATCCAGGTGCCATAGTCCAAGTGAATCTATATCTTTAACAAAAGTATCGTAAGCGCTTTGTTCAGTTCTGTTTTTAAGTGCTTCGTGTTGGGTTTTAGTCAGTGCTAAAAATGTGGGCGCAAAAGTCAAAGACTCCAACTCATCACTTAAACGTTTTTGCGTCCCTTCATCATAATGCTGAATCGTCTCTACCTCTTCATCAAACAAAGAGATACGATACGGTCTGTCTGCATCTATCGGGTAAATGTCTATGATATCCCCACGAAAAGAGACTTCTCCGCGACTGGCTGCGATATCCGTAAAATGGTACCCCCACTGATACAAGGTATCCTTGAGTTCCTGCAAATCTAAAGTATCGCCAAATTCTATGGACTGGGAATCAAACAGTTCTGCTTTTGGAAAAGGAATAAGCAGTGTTCTTAGCGGTGATATAAGGACCTTTTTCTTTGTACTTTGATGAAAAGACGCCAATTGTATAAACAACAACTGTATATCTTCATCATACGAACGCAGATCTTCACCTACACTCACACGCAGGTCGGGTAAGACAAAAGTATCAAAACCAAGTAAAACTGCTACATCTCGTATTTGTACCGCTTCTTTGTCATCTTTACAGATAAGCAGCTTTTCATCTTTTAACGTTTCTAAGTATTCGTAAATATTACTTTGGTACATTGATCTTCTTTTTCATCTTATTTAAAAATTCTTCTACAACATAAAATGAACCAAATACCAGGTACTGTTCATCTTTGTCTATCTTATGCCCAAAATAGCTATACTCTATGCCTACTTTTTTCAGCGCTTTTTCTATCTCACTCAATGTAGTCGCTCTTTGTGAATCAATAGGGATGATCTCTACACGTTTTACTTTAGGTTTCAGTATCTTTAACACCGAGACATAGTCTTTATCGTCAAGACTGTTATAAATGAGAATGACCTTCTCTTCCAACGCATTCTCTATGGCTTTTGCAGCCAAAGGATTGTGTCCTACATCAATCCGAATATTTTCCGTAAGAGGATAGAAGCGTCCAAAAAGTTCCAGTGTGCGTAAATCATCTATATCGTAGAGATATCCAAAATATCCAAAGCCTGCAACGCCACAGAAGCATTCTCTATAAGATACTCTCCCCAGGATTTCTCGTTTGCAATGCCTTCGAGTTCCGTTCTCTTCTCACTTGAGATTTTATGTTTATAGAGTATTGCATCTTTCTCTTCCGCTATCTTTTGCGCAACGTCAACGACCTCATCATACACTTGAGGAGCCAACAAGACTTGTTTCCTGATACTTCGTATCTTCGTACCGGCGATCTCTTCTATAGTTTGACCTAAGAACGCTTGATGGTCTAAACCTATAGGCGTAATGACAGAGAGTGCTTTGTCACATACATTGGTTGCATCAAACTCTCCACCCAATCCTGCTTCCAAAACCATTAGGTCACAATTTTCAAATACCACAAAAGATAAAAGTGTTGTGTACTCAAAGTAACTCAAGCTGTCACTCATCTCTTGACCCAGGATAGTAAAAAGTTTTTGATGTGCCACTTCAAGAGCATCGCCTGAACTATCATTACCGTTCAACCATATACGTTCATTGAATTTTAAAATATGAGGGGAAGAGAAGTGTCCCACCATCAAACCACTTTTATGTGCCAAATGTGCGATCATTCGTCCGGTGGAACCTTTTCCATTCGTTCCTACGACATGGACTGTTCTAGGCTGCCTGATATGCGGTTTTAATATACCATAAGCAATGTGTACACGCTCATGGTCAATCTCTTTGTAGTAAAGAGGTTTATTTTCAAGAAACGTATCAAAGGATTGCATCATTTTGTTTCTTTTAACATTCCTTTAGCACTGACATAGGCCAAGAATTCATCCAATGCTTTTCCCAATCCTGTACGAATAGCCTCTGTTCTAAGTGCAGAAGAAGTAAGTGAACTGGCTTGAATATCTGATTCAACAATACTTGTGATCGTTTTCGATTCCTTGCCTTGTTTGTTCACCATGTCAAACTTCACTCTGATCACTGCACGGTAGCGCGTCACATAACCGTCTGTATAAGCAAGTGGTATAAAAGTACTTCCTGCATAAGAGATACGAATTTGACTCTGTGCTTCTTCTTTAGAAACGACTCGTCCTTTAAAACGTGTGTAGACTAAACGGTTCATCTCATCTTTAACATAAGGCGCATTTTCAGGTTCCGCTCTATCGACAAAAACCTCTACATACACAGTATCGGAAAAAACATTTTTGATCATATGAGAAGAGGGTTTGTATCCGCAAGCACTTATGAGAAACACTACACTCGCGGTCATCCAAAACTTCAAAACATTCTTCATATTTCCCTCTCTTCTTCTTTTTTAGCTTGGTTTTACAGCCAGATTCACCAATTTATTTGGTACCACGATCTCTTTGACGATACTCATACCCTCAAGCCATTTTGCTCCAGCTTCTTTAGCTGTAGCTAGAATCTCATCTTGTGTAGCAGAAGGATTTACTTCTATTTCAGTACGTTTTTTACCGCCTATCATCACGACATACAATATACTGTCTTGTACAAAAACCTCATCTTTTACTTCAAGGATGTCTTGTAAGTTCTTACGCTCGAACAGTGTTTCACTTAGCTCTGTCGCTACATGAGGAATGATAGGTTCAAGAAGGTTAAGCATAATGTACATCCCTTCTGTCCATACAGCTCCATCATCCTGTTTATCTAAGGCATTCAGTGCTTCCATACAGGCTGCAATCAGTGTATTGAATGCAAAAGTCTTCTCATACACATCAGATGACTTTTGCAGTGCTTCATAGACTTTTACACGTGCGAGTTTGGACTCTTTACTCAAGCTCCCCTGATCGATCTCAGATAACGTATTTTGCGTTACTTTCTCTTTTCTGTCATAGAGTTTTTTGATGAACCTAAATGC